>NZ_MUFN01000032.1:0-32531 GCF_001996205.1 Salinivibrio sp. IB574
GCTGGCAATGCGCGCCATACTGCCATCCAATAGGGAGACAGATCTGCCAAGAACAGTGCCACAGCGGAGTAGGTGCTCCCCCAAAAAATCGGTGCCAACACCGCAATCAAATAATGCATACCTTGCCCTCACTTATCTTAATGTGAAGATATATTAGTACTCCAATTGATTTATATCAAGTATCTTTATGTGATGATAATAACTTGTGCGATGGACCTCGGCGAGAAAAAATCCGTCCTGCTACGCTTATTACTTCGTGAAAACAAAAGGATAGTGTGATGATTAATACAGAAAATGCTGTCGTCATTCTGATTGACGTACAAGGAAAACTGGCGCAAAAAGTGGTAAATAGCGATGCGCTACACCAAAAGACCGCGCAACTGCTTCGCGCCTGTCAGCATTTTGATGTGCCCGTTATTTGGATGGAGCAATTGCCAGATAAACTCGGCCCAACTTCTCCATCGCTCGCCGCGCTATTGCCTGATAACACTCCGATTGCGAAGCAAACCTTCAGCGCTTACGCCCATCCCGATGTGCAGCAACAACTAACAACGCTCAACCGTAAACAAGTGATTTTATGTGGCATCGAAACGCACATTTGTGTCTACCAAACCGCTTGCGACCTCTTACGTGCTCATTATCATGTTCACGTGGCAGTCGACGCGACGTCTTCGTGCCATGCCAACCACCATCAAGCAGGCCTGAGCATGATGCAACAACATGGTGCATGGATAACCGTGGTTGAGTCTTTATTATTCGAGTGGCAACAACAAGCCGGTGGCGACGACTTCAAGCGCTTTTTATCGTTGATCAAATAAGCGCAGGTCAGCGCCATGGGAAGCCTTCTACTTCTTTGACCGATGCTTGTGGTAATTTCGACCGAGCGCGGCACATCGTGATCCATCTGACGTGCCATGCACTAACAATTTGGTTAGTGGTCTAATATTATTGGGAATGCGTGTAAAAGAAGAAGGGAAGCACTATGTACAAGCGAATCATTGCCGCCAGCCTGTTAGCGGTAGGCGCGCTACCTGTGAATGCGGATGATCACACCTGTGGCAAAGTGACCATTGCCGATATGAACTGGAACTCTGCAAGCTTAATTGCCAATATCGACCGTTTTATTCTCGAGCATGGTTACGGATGTGACGCAGAGCTGGTGCCGGGTGACACCATGCCGACCGGTACCTCGATGGTCGAAAAAGGAGAGCCCGATATTGCGCCGGAATTTTGGAGCAACTCAATGCGTGAAGGGCTGCAACGTGGCATCGACGAGGGTCGGATTCGCTATGCAGGCAAAGCCTTGATTGACGGCGGTGAAGAAGGATTCTGGGTGCCGCAATATCTCGTCGATGACTACCCTGAGCTGAAAACCATTTCGGGGGTGAAGGCTAATGCCGAACTATTTACTCACCCTGAAGACCCCTCTAAATCTGCATTCTATGGCTGCCCCGCCGGTTGGAATTGCCAGATCACGTCAACCAACCTCTTTCGCGCCCTCAACCTTGCTGATAGCGGCTTTGAAATGGTTGACCCGGGCTCTGGCGCTGGCTTAGCGGGTTCGATCGCCAAAGCTTATGAACGCCAAGAACCTTGGTTCGGGTATTACTGGGCGCCTACGGCCGTGCTCGGCAAATATGACATGGTCAAAATAGACTTTGAATCCGGCACCGATATTGATCACTACAAACAATGTGTGACCGCGAATGACTGTCTCAACCCAAGGGTCACTATGTATCCCGCAGCTGATGTTGATACCGTGATCACCGAACGCTTCGCAAAGCGTGCACCAGACGCCGTGGCTTATCTAGAAACACGAGGCTTTACTAACGATCAAATGAATACACTGCTTGCCTGGATGGAAGAAAACCAGGCCGATGGCGAATATGCTATGACACACTTTTTAATTGAGCACCCTGAGATCTGGACATCATGGGTGTCCGACGATGTCGCCGATAAAATCAACAATGCACTTTAACCTCACTCAGCGCAGTCTTTGGCTGCGCTGCGCTTTCCCCGCAGTAAAGGAACCCCCTGAAAATGGCAAATTCATGGCTAACTGATGTGCCTGAAATGAGCAGACGAGATCTGCTTGAAATACGTAAAACCCTCGACGGTGCCTATCGCAGCTTCTCCCGTGAATACGGCGAATCTATCGAGTCTTTTTTCGACCCCTTACTTAACTTTCTGGTTTGGTTCGAAGATTTGTTACTGTCGACACCGTGGTGGTTAGTGATCGCAATTCTGGCCGGCATTGCCTATCTGGCCAGCCGCTCTTGGAAGCTTCCCCTAGCTGTGGTGGTCGCATTCACTGCCATCGGCTATCTAGGGATGTGGGAAGATACCATGAGCACCATGAGTATTATTCTCGTCTGTACTCTGCTTGCTATTGGTGTCGGTGTACCGATTGGGATAGCCATGTCGAAGTCAGACCGTACCCAAGCGATCGTCACGCCACTTTTGGATGTGATGCAAACCATGCCGGCATTCGTCTATCTGATTCCGGTGGTCATGTTGCTTGGGATCGGGAAAATTCCCGGCGTCATTGCCGTGGTGATTTATGCCATTCCGCCGGTGATCCGATTGACCAATTTAGGCATCCGATTGGTCGATAAAGATGTTCTCGAAGCCGCTACCGCCTACGGTGCCAGCGGCATGCAGCGGCTTTTCCAAGTTCAGCTCCCCTTGGCAATGCCCACCATTATGGCCGGTATTAACCAAACCATCATGATGGCCTTGGCCATGGTTGTTATCGCATCCATGATTGGTGTGGCAGGCTTGGGACAACCCGTTCTCAAATCTATTACTAATCAATACTTTACCCTAGGTCTTCTGAACGGTTTAGCCATTGTCGCGCTCGCCATCATTTTTGACCGCGTTTCACAAAGCTACGCCAAACGTGCGCAGCAGCATTTAAAAGGAAGTGAGCATGACTGAGCCAACCCATGACACGCTGATTGAAATTGAAGGCCTGTACAAGGTGTTTGGTAAACACCCTCACAAAGTGATGGCCAGTGTGAAAGACGGAAAAAGCAAAGATGACTTGCTTCAGCAAACTGGGCATACCATTGGGTTAAGTGATATCAACCTCTCGATTCGACGCGGTGAAGTCTTCGTGATCATGGGCCTATCGGGGTCAGGGAAGTCGACCCTTATCCGTCACTTTAACCGTCTGATTGATCCTACCGAGGGCGCGATTCGCATTGAGGGTACGGATATTATGCAATTCTCTCAACAAGAGTTGCAGCAATTCCGCCGTCATAAAATGTCGATGGTCTTTCAACGATTTGGCTTATTACCGCACCGGACCGTTAAAGAAAATGTCGCGTTTGGATTACACATTCAAGGCGTGGCCAAAAAGGACCGCGATGCCACAGCCCAACAGTGGTTATCAACCGTTGGTTTGGAGGGTTACGCGGACCAATACCCTGCGCAATTGTCAGGGGGCCAACAGCAACGAGTAGGACTCGCGCGTGCTTTATGTACCGATGCCGATATATTGCTCATGGACGAAGCCTTCTCTGCGCTGGACCCGCTTATTCGCAGCGAGATGCAAGATCAATTGATTGAGTTACAAGAGAAGCTCCATAAGACCATTGTGTTTATTACGCATGATCTGGATGAAGCCTTACGCTTGGGCGATCGCATTGCGATTTTGCGCGATGGTAAACTCGTACAGGTTGGCGAGCCCGTCGATATTCTATTGCGTCCAGCAGATGACTATGTGGAAGCCTTTGTCAAAGATGTGAATCGCGCTCGCGCGCTTACGGTGGAGACGGTGATGCAGCCGCAGATTTGTCGCATAAGCGCCAATACCATTGGCGATGCCATCACGCAAATGCGTCAACAGAAAGCTAGCTATGGCTATTATGTCACCGAGGATGGCTATCAGGGCACACTGAGCGAAAAAGCGCTCAGTAAAGCTGATCCCAGTACACAAATTGATGCCAGCATGATTGAAGATGTGCCTGCTATCGACCAAGACTCCTTGCTTGAACAAGTGATCCCAGACACGCTGGCATCGAAATGGCCGCTTCCTGTTTTTGATAAAGAAGGGGAGTTGATTGGCCACCTTTCGCGCCAAACGGTTGCCACGATTCTCAGCGAGAAAGCCGCGTCCACAAGGGATCCTGACTCGCCCGCGATTGCGAGTTAACCGGTGACAGCGGCTATTGGGTTAGCCGCTGTGTTCATTAAACTAAACAGTGATATCGGTCGCAAATCACACTATTGAGACAGGTGTCATTCCCCTGCAACAGTCGCTGCCTAACCTGCCCCTCATCCGAACATGAGTAGTTGGTAGGAAACAACATGAGTGTACGACAGCGACTGTTAATCGCATTTTCCCTCTTTATTGCATCCACGATTGGGCTAGGAAGCTTATCGCTGTGGATTTCATCCCGCTCTGCGCAAGCCTCTTCGGAGTATGTCAATCAGCAGCTGCCTGAAGTCTGGGCGTTGCTCGCGCTGGAGCGCGATCACCGCAACTTGGTCAACTTATCGCAAAAAATCAAAGCACAGTTGCTGTTCTGGAATGAAATTCAGCCGCAGTTTGAACAACTTCATCAAAACTATCAGCAAAGCTGGCAAGCACTCTCTCACTCTCCGTCGCTCGCAACCTGGCGCGCGCAGCATCAAGCCGATAAACAGGCATTCGATGACTATCTCGCCCAGCTAGAAAAAACCATCGCGGCCAAAAGCTTCTATGATGCGGGGAGATTGGTCGACTTTGATATGTATCCGGCCGTTGATCCTATGCTGCTCGCTATCAACGAGAAGCTGACCGAAAGACAAGCTCATGCGAAACACTCTGCAAGCGGGCTGATCACCTTTCTAAACCAACAAGCGCATACCGTGTATATTGGTTGTGGCGCCACCTTACTCTTAGCATTGATATTGATGACATGGTTGCGCAAAACTGTGGTGGTTCGCTTGGATCATATTGCTAATGCCTTAACAGATATTGACCAGCGCTCCGATCTGAGCACCCGTCTCACCGATAGGTACAGTGATGAAGTCAGTGCAGTCGCGCGGGCCTCTAATAACTTACTCGACAAGTTCTCGCATTTTGTCACTGACATTCAATCGCGAACCGCCGAGTTAGATGGTCAATCTGACACGCTCGATACCCAAAGCAAACAAGTCGCACAGATTAACCAGCAGACCCGTCGTCAAGTCGACGACGTCGCCCAATCTCTCAGCGTCATGGAGAGTGCCACTACAGAAATTGCCAGTGCCATTCATGATACACGCGAGTACATTAGCAAAGTGTCTCACGATAACGACGAGATCCAGCAACAAATGCGGGCTACCGACGCCGCTATCGCACACAGTGTGGGTATCGTGGAGGACGTATCGTCGACCATGGCAACACTGAAACAAACCAGTGAACAAATTGCAGGGGTCATGGATGTGATTGAGGGGATTGCGGAGCAAACTAACCTACTGGCATTAAATGCAGCCATTGAAGCCGCGCGTGCCGGCGAGCATGGCCGAGGGTTTGCGGTCGTTGCCGATGAGGTCCGAGGCCTGTCACAGCGCACGGCGCAATCGACCGGTGATATTCGCAATTGGATTAACGATCTCTTAGGACAAGTTGATACCGCCAGTTCACTGCTCACAGAAACACAAACGGCCAGTGCCTCCAACCAGCAAGCCAGCATTCGTCTTCAAGGCTTTCTCAGTGATATGCATGCCACATTCCAAGGCTTGGAACAGTTGAGTGCCGAGGTAGAAGCCGCACTGGCCTCACAGCACAAGGAGATAGAACATCTCACCGCCGGCCGTCGTGCGCTCAAGCAATGCAGCCAGTCACTCACTGAAGCCATCAATACCACCAGCGACGTCAGTGGCCAACTGAGTCATCAATCGAGTGCACTCACCACGCTGACCGACCAGTTCCAGACTTAAACCGACATCAAAAAGCCACCTTCATCAACTTAGGGTGGCTTATCCACTTTTACTGGGCCGATTTAATGCGTTCAAAGCCTGCTGCTAAGTCAGTGATCAAATCCTCTACCGCTTCCAAACCAATGTGCACACGGACTAAGGTGCCACTGAAACTTACCTTACCGGCAGGACGAATACGGTTGAGTTGTTCAGGTTGATTGGTCAACAGCAACGACTCAAATCCACCCCATGAGTACGCCATGCTGAAATGCTGTAAATGATCACAGAACGCTTCCAGCTGTGCATCGGTAAGTCTTTGGTCAAAAACAAACGAAAACAAGCCATTACTCCCAGAAAAGTCTCGCTCAAAAAAGACATGTCCGGGGCAATCAGAAAACGCAGGGTGAAGGACATGCGCGACTTCTGGCTGCTCTTTTAGCCATTGCGCAATTTGTAGAGCACTTTGTTGGTGTTGCTTTAAACGCACGCCTAGGGTACGCAACCCTCTTGCCGCTTGATATGCCGTCTCGGCATCAATGGTTTGCCCCATCAAATAAGCACGTTCTCGTAGCTGCGGCCAACAGCGACGATTCGCTACCGCGGTGCCGAGCATATGATCGGAGTGACCAATAATGTACTTGGTACCCGATTGGACCGAAATATCGACCCCATGCGTTAAAGGCTGATATAAAACGCCAGCGGCCCAGGTGTTATCCATCATAATGATCGTGTCTGGGGCTTTGGCGCGAATCGCTTGCACCATGGCAGGCGTATCATGGACTTCCATGGTGTACGACCCAGGCGACTCGAGAAACACAATCCGAGTATTAGGCCGAATACGCTCAACGATTTGGGCTCCTTCAAGCGGATCGAAAAACTCAGTCTCAATCTGCATATCGGCAAGGATAGTTTGGCAAAAGTCTTGTGTGGGCTCGTAAGCCGAGCCAGTCACCAGAATATGGTCGCCCGTTTCACAAATGCCAAGATACTGTTGGCAATGGCTGCGGCGCCACATGGAAACAACGCACACCCTTCACCTTGTTCGAGCTCTGTCATCGCATCTTGCAGGGCAAAATGCGTCTGGGTGCCACGGCGGCCATAAAACAAGGTGTGCTGGTGTCGATGCGCAATCGCATGTTTTTTGTCGGCGAGCGTGTCAAAAACAATGGAGGAAGCACGTTGGATCACAGGGTTCACACCTTGTTGGGTATAACGTTTGTCGCGCCCCGCGTGAATCAATTGCGTGCTCAGGTATTTTTTTTCCATAATTCCTTACCCAAATATTTGCTCCATGGATACCTTACCCTAAGCATTATTTCTTTAGCAGTAAAGACATTTAGCCATCTATTTAAACAGATTCAACCACTCGTCTCCTTGTTATTTATGGCATGGATGACGAAGCCCCGCGGCTACAATGTCGAATTGTATGCAAATAACTGTTTAGATCACTAAACAGATCACAAATTAATCACAATAGGTGGAAAAGCGTAGCAAGTGTATATACATTGTATATCCAAACGATAGGCAAATGCAGATGACAAAAAAAGAAAAAAGAAAAAAAGACAGTCAGTTACTCATTCGTATTAATAGTGAGCAACGCGATGCCTTCTTGTCAAAATGTGAAGATCTCGACACATCAGCCGCTAGAGAGATCCGTCGATTTATCAAACAATTTTTAAAAGAACACGAAGAAAAAAAGAGCTCATAATCACAGTCTTAGGTGCAACTTGCCGGCACCTGTCCACGGCATTGAAGCCGTATTGCGGTGGCGAAAACACCGGCAATGACATAGAAAGGAGAAAACCGATGGCTAAAGCATCAAAGAAAGATCTGAAAAAATCGATCAAAAAGACCAAAGCAAAAGTTGCTAAACAAGAAAGCAAACTGAAAAAGCTGAAAAAACAGCTGAAAAAAGCCTAAATACAGCGCCTCCACTTATCGAGGCACTCGGTTAGCTAGGCATAGCGCGTATCACGCGAAAAAGCTCGGGACATGATGCCCGAGCTTTTTGTTTGGCTCAATTAAACCAGAATGGCAAACAACGCCTAGTGGCTCGACTCCGCTTCACCGGCCGGTTCTACCGTAAAGCGACCGACATCAACACCGATCACCCGTACTTTGTCGCCTGCTTGCAAGCTCGCATCATGACAGCTGCCACTGAGTACCAACTGCCACGTCACACCCGAATACTTAATTGTCGCTGGATGTGCGGACGTTAACGGCTCAGTCAATGTCAGCGTCAAACCAATAAAGTCACTGTGCGTATTGTCAGGACTACGTGCACCACGTTGTAGCCGCTTTAACGGCTGCCACAGCGCGGCGGTTAACAGCCCAGCCCCGATCCCGGTTGCGCTGAACATCACGGTCACAGTCTCCGGCAGCACTCCAAGCATCGCTAAAAGCCCTGCTAGTACCGCAGCAACCCCGGTCGCCAGTAATACGATGGTCGATAAGCCCAGCAACCACACTTCGACCACGAGCAGTAACAGCCCGATAATCATCGTCATCTCAGCTAGATGGGTGGTAAACCAGTTGTGCATATTAGCCTTTCACTTTGTTCAGTGTTTGAATAATGGTCATCGCTTCAGCAACCGTACTCGCCGCGCCGGTCCCCGACTCTGGGAGCAATACGACAGAAGACTCTTTCGCGATCGCTTCTTTCGCACGGATGGCTTTTTCTGCCAAGTCTAACTGGATGGCTTTCTGGCCTTCTTCCGTGATCGCTCGTGAACCGACAATTTCAAGCGCTTCAGCTTGTGCTTCCGCGACCGCGATAATCGCTTTAGCTTCACCTTCCGCTTTCAAGATCTGCTCAGACTTTTCCGCTTCCGCGGCAAGCACGCGTGCTTGTTTTTGCCCTTCTGCAACGTTGATATCCGACTGACGTGCCCCTTCTGACTCAAGGATCACCGCACGTTTTTCACGTTCGGCTTTCATTTGACGCTCCATCGCATCCAATACTGAACGCGGCGGATCAATATCCTTAATTTCATAGCGGAGGACTTGTACGCCCCAAGGCTGAGCAGCTTCGTTAATCGCTGAGACGATTGCCGTGTTGAGGCTTTCACGCTCCTCGAAGGTCTTATCCAATTCCATCTTACCCACTTCACTACGCATTGTGGTTTGCGCCAGTTGGGTCACGGAGTAGATATAGTCATCGACGCCGTAGCAAGCTTTGTAAGGATCCAGCACTTTGATATAAAGCACACCATCTACGACTAGAGAGATGTTGTCTCGGGTAATGGCCGACTGACTCGGCACATCGAACGCTTGCTCTTTTAGCGTACGTTCATAGGCTAGACGGTCGATAAAAGGCACAATAAAGTTCAAGCCCGCTTCCATCGTTTTGTAATATTTACCAAAACGCTCAATCACATAGGCGGTGTTTTGCGGAACAAACTTTACCGAGCCACGCAAGAAAACAATCACTAGGATTGCGAGTACAATCCAAACGCTAAACGCGCTAGTAAGAGAGACCATTTCGTTCATTAGGGTTCCTATCAGTAGAGGATCGACAAACAGCAAACGCGCTGCTACTCGTAGAAAGCATTAAGAGTACGTCAATGTCGATGAAAAAAGACAGCGTCCGACAGCATCTTTGACATCCGTCCCAATACAGCACGCGGTTTTCGCTATTGATTTGCTTAACCCTGACAAAAATCTCGGCGCTTGATCTCACTTTCAATCATTCACTCAAAATAAACCGGATATAAAGTGCGAAAAGAGATTTACCTCACATTCTTTTGCGTGTGCCCATAGAACGATTAATGGCACTCGCGTCACTGCTACACCTAGTTAATATATTCAGGAGACATCATGTCTAAAGCTAATGGTACCGTTAAGTGGTTTAACGAAGAAAAAGGTTTCGGTTTTATCCAGCAAGAGAACGGTCCAGACGTATTCGTTCACTTCCGCGCCATCGTTGGTGAAGGCTTCCGCACTCTAGCAGAAGGCCAACAGGTTGAGTTCGATATCGAGCAAGGTCAAAAAGGCCCACAGGCAGCGAACGTAACTCGCCTGTAAGCTAAACCAGATTTAAGAAGAAAAGGCGCCTGTTTAGGCGCCTTTTTTTGTATGCGTAATCTCTCACTCCCCACAAAAACGTATAAAAAATTCAACAAATCACTCAGCAGCAAAACTCGCCGTTTACTATGCTTCTAAGACGGTTAGCGCTTTGGCAGGAGGGAGTATGCTATCTCGGTGTTTAGTGGTAGATGATCATGAGATGATTCGAGATACCATAGGTTTGATGGCACAAGCGCTAGGGATTAAATCAGTTATCACGGCAGCAGATGGCGCTGAAGCCATATCAAAGGCCTTTCACGAACAACCTAGTTTAATTATCACCGACCTACAGATGGAGCCCATCGATGGCTTGGAGATGCTTAGGCTTATCCGTAGCGGCCGCTACCACCTACAGCACGATATCCCAATCATCATTCTCACCGCTAATGCCTCTCAGGCAGTGATTAGCGAATGCATCCGTTATGATGTTGACGCATTCATGGTCAAGCCAGTTAGAAAACAAGACCTCGAAAATCGCGTTCAACAGCTAGCCAAAGACACCAAATCCAAAAAGCCACCTAAGTACTACTTTGAAATGTATCAGGCCGATCCAGCTAAATCGACCGATTTTGAGCACAATGGTGCTGTTGTCTTCACTGAAGAAGAACAGGAGAAAATCGAAAGAATTACAGACACAAGCTCGACAATTGATACAACAGCACCGAATGTTACCCCTGAACATCCAACAGCAGAGGGCAAAGACAGAAAGTTCATTCGTTGGCAGGACAAATACTCTGTTGGGCACCCAGACCTCGATGCCAGCAATAAGCAATTACTGGCTATCATCAATGACACCTATGAGGCTATCGCGTATCACCATGCAGATGGTGAAAAAGGAGATTTTGATGACCTTGCCCAGCGGTTTCGAGACTACATTGTGTCCCACTTCCAGCGAGAAGAAGACATTCTTCACGATCTCGCCTATCCCAAATACAAAGAACATGCAGCCATCCATGAGCGTTTATCACGGCAAGCACATTATGTGTTACTTCAGTGTCAGGCGGATCCTGAACTGTACTCTTCAGAGTTTTTCAAGTTTTTGCGTTACTGGTGGGTACACCACGTAGTAAAAGAAGACAGACAATATCGTGAATTCCTTAGCCAATCGCCTCAATCCGCCTAGTCTCCCTATTAGATTCACAAGCAGCAAAGGTGACTAGGCTTTTTTGTCTAGCAAAACCTCTTTTGTGTCTATTTTTAAGGCCAGTCTTTTCACCTCATTCAACTCCAACTGAGACGAAGTCCAAGCCGCTCCCCCATCTTTGTGGCATGAGTCACACTAGATTGAGAACCGCCAATACATTTAGGCCAGTAAATGTTACGCATCAAAGCATTATGGTTAGCAAAAAATTTAACATTAATAAAATCCATATATATCAATTATATATAAGATAATGACAAATCAATTAGCGAAATCCGGGGTTGATAAACAAAATCCAGCGCCTATTATGTATAACGAATTCGTTAGAGCACAAAACAATTATGTGGCGATCAAAAACGACAGATACGGCAGTTCTTGAAAACGAAGTCCTTGACCGTAAACAGATAAAACCGAGCACGCGGTTTGTGTTTCGTAAACCATCGATTCGTGATGGTGGCGACATCTATCGATTAATCACTCAGTGCCCTCCGTTGGATGTGAACTCCGCCTACTGCAACTTCTTACAGGCAACGCACTTTAAAGAGACCTGTGTTGTGGCAGAGCGTGACGGCGACATTCACGGCTTCGTCTCTGGCTACATTCGTCCAGAGCAACCAGACACATTTTTTGTGTGGCAGGTAGCCGTATCGCCCAAAGCACGTGGAGAAGGGCTTGCCCTTTCAATGGTCGAAGCGTTACTGGCGCGCAAAGTGTCACAAGACATCCGATTCATTGAAACCACGATCACAGAAGACAACGCCGGATCTTGGGCGCTGTTCAAAAAGGTAGACCGCCTCTACGGTACAGGTGGTCAGCGCTCAGTGTTCCTTGATGAACAAGAGCACTTTAACGGTGAACATGACACCGAATACCTTTTCCGAATTCCACTCAAAAAATAACAGGATGAGTTATGGATATCTTTAAATCGCAGGAGTCAAATGTTCAATGTTACGCCAACAACTTCCCCGTCGTGTTTGAAAGCGCGAAGGGCTGTTGGATCACTGGCGTTGACGGCAAGCGCTACCTCGATTTTCTTGCTGGCGCCGGTTCGCTTAACTATGGACACAATAACCCGACGCTGAAAAAAGCGCTGATTGAGTACATCGAGAAAGATGGGATTACCCACGGCTTGGATATGCACACCGGTGCAAAAGCACGCTTTCTCGAGGTATTTAAAGAGCACATCTTGGCACCACGTAACTTGGACTATAAATTCCAGTTCACGGGTCCAACCGGTACAAATGCTGTTGAAGCGGCGATGAAGCTGGCACGAAAAGTGACAGGTCGCCCAAACATCGTTTCATTTACGAACGGCTTCCACGGCTGCACATATGGCGCACTCGCTGTGACCGGTAATCATCACCATCGCGGTGGCGGCGGTATGCCAGTGAATAATGCGGTAACACGTATCCCGTATGACGGCTATGCCGATGTCGACGGTCTCACACTGTTCGAAACCATGCTAAACGATGCCTCAAGCGGTCTAACAGGTGGAGATAAACCCGCTGCAGTCTTGCTTGAAGTCGTTCAAGGTGAAGGCGGTCTCAATGCGGCTTCCAATGAATGGCTGCAACGCCTAGAAAGCATCTGTAAAGAACATGGCATCTTGATGATCGTCGATGATATTCAAGCTGGCTGTGGTCGTACTGGTACTTTCTTTAGCTTTGAGCCATCAGGTATCAACCCAGATATCGTGACCTTGTCGAAGTCGATTGGTGGTTATGGCCTACCAATGGCACTGGTTCTACTGAAACCTGAGCTGGATCAATGGGCACCTGGCGAACATAACGGTACATTCCGTGGTAACAGCCATGCGTTTGTGACAGCCGCAGAAGCGATTGAAACTTACTGGCTAGATGATCAGTTCCAAACCCATATCCAAGCGCGTGCTGATCAACTCAATAAAGTGTTGAAAGACGTCTTAGCGAAAAATGGTGACCTGTTCGACACCATCAAAGGTCGTGGCCTGATGCAGGGTATCGCATGTAAGAATGGTGATATCTCAGATGCCATCACAAGCCTTTGTTTCGAGCACGGTATGATCATCGAAACAGCTGGCCCTGATGATGAAGTGATCAAATTCTTCTCACCATTGACAGTCAGCGAAGCTGAAATGG
This sequence comes from Salinivibrio sp. IB574, assembly GCF_001996205.1. NCBI lineage: Bacteria > Pseudomonadati > Pseudomonadota > Gammaproteobacteria > Vibrionales > Vibrionaceae > Salinivibrio > Salinivibrio sp. IB574. The sequence goes on from NZ_MUFN01000032.1 coordinate 13,213, forward strand.
AGAAAGGCCTGCAGATTTTTGTTAAGTCGGTTGAGCAATACAAAAAAGACAAATTGAAAAAAGCGTCTTAATTCAAAGCTCTCACCCACTAACAAACAGACGTATAAAGGATTGACATGATTGTTCGCACATTAGAAGAATGCCAAAACAGTGAACGCCGCGTAGTGGCTGAAAATTGGGAAAGTGTCCGTATGTTGTTGCGCGATGACAACATGGGCTTCTCATTCCACATTACTACTATTTACGCCAATACTGACACGCATATCCATTACCAGAATCACTTAGAGTCTGTGTATTGCATGTCAGGTGAAGGTGAGATTGAAACGACCGACGACGGTAAAGTGTATCCAATCAAACCTGGCACACTGTACATTCTTGACAAACATGACGAGCACCAGCTTCGCGCTAATAAGGGTGTTGATATGGTCATGGCCTGTGTCTTTAACCCACCGATTACTGGGCAAGAGACACATGACGAAAACGGTGTTTACCCTCTGGTCGATTAACCGTCTTGGGGCAGCGGGATGCTGCCCCTGTAAACCCAATCGACGACTTCAATTCATAAAAGCCCACAAGGAGCTCACATGAATCATACCGTTGAAAAGATCGGCGGTACATCAATGTCAGCGTTCGACGCTGTCATGGATAATATCTTTTTGTACCCGTCCAACCCTTATAACCGAATTTTTGTGGTTTCTGCTTATGCTGGCATCACGGATGCATTGCTGGAGTGTAAGCGGTCTGGCAAGCCGGGTATCTATCGCCTACTCGCCGCCAACAATCCGAAGTGGCGCGATGCCATGGAAGAGTTGGAACAACGTATGCTGCTCATTAACAGCAACATGTTCCCAGACCCTGTTTACCGCGAGCGTGCAGACAACTTCATTCGTCAACGTATGGAGAAGGCGCACAGCTGCATCGAAGGTATTCTCGAAACCTGTAACTATGGGCAGTTTTCTCTAGAAAGCTATTTGCCCCAAGTGCGCGAGTTCCTCTCGTCAATTGGCGAAGCTCACAGTGCGCACAACTCTTCTCTTTTGCTTGAGAGCGTGGGAATTAACTCACGGTTTGTTGACCTTTCTGGCTGGGACAACCCCGACGAAGCACAGGGTGATTTAAACACCGTTATTGCGCGCGCCATGGAAGATATCGATCTCAGCAATGAGCTGCCCATCGTTACCGGCTACGTATACTGCGATGAAGGGTTGATGAAAACATACGATCGCGGCTATAGCGAAATGACGTTCAGTCGTATTGCGGTATTGACCAAAGCAAGCGGCGCGGTGATCCACAAAGAGTATCATTTAAGCAGTGCTGATCCGCGTATCGTCGGTCCAGAACGCGTTCAGCCGATGGGCTTGAGCAACTACGACGTGGCTGATCAGCTTGCCAACTTGGGGATGGAAGCAATTCACCCTAATGCCGCATCAGGGATGCGCGCGGTCGGCATCGAACTTGTGGTGAAAAATACCTTCGAACCCGATCATCCAGGTACGGTGATTTCCCACAAATATCGTCCGAAAGACAATGAAATCGAGATCATTGCAGGTCGTGATAAAGTGCTAGCGCTGCATATCTTTGATCAATCAATGGTTGGCCATGTCGATCGCGTCAGCTACGACGTGATGGAAATTATTCGTGAGGAAAACGTTCAGCTAATCAGTAAAGAGATGAACGCCAACTCGATCACTTACTATTTGGATGGTAAGACCGCCAGCCAAGACAAAGTGATCAATCGCGTAGAGAAGCTATATCCTAAAGCGAAGATCACTGGCGAGATGGTTGCGTTGATTTCGGTCATTGGTAGCCGGATTGACTCCAACCAGACCATGAGCCGAGGTATGCTCGCACTACTGGACGCAGAAATTAATCCAAAAGCCGCACACTCCTCGATGCGTGACGTGGATGTACAGTACGTGGTACTGGATAAATTTTATCATGCGGCGATTTGCGCACTACACGCATGCTTTATTGAGAAACCGGCCCCAAAGCCGACCATCAAAGCCGCGTAACCGCAGCGCTAAGCGATTAATTGCTCAGTCAATTTTTCTACCATTAAACGCCTCTTTCGAGAGGCGTTTTTTTATGCTTATCACATTAAGTTTCCACGCCTGTTTACACTAATTTTAGTACTAATGATTATCATAATAGCGAAGTTCCGTTGATCCTTTTACCTAAGCGGGTAAAATGCCGCGTTTTATTTTGTCAGTGATACGCGCATTCCATGATTGATCCAACCTTACTCCCTGTTTATTTAACGGCCGTTGTGGCGCTGCTTCTTATCCCCGGTCCCGACATGCTACTTATCATTAGTGCAAGTCTTAGTTATGGAAAGCGAGTCGGGTTAGCAGCAAGTTTAGGGAATGCGACATCCGGATTGATTCTGACCCTCTTGGCTGCCACGGGCGTATCAGCGATGATCGCCATGTCGCCTATGGCGCTCACTGTTTTAAAGTACGTAGGCGCCGCTTATCTGATAAAAATGAGCATCGACACATGGCGAGCTTCGCCAACGGATAGTGAAGCACTTGCTCATCGTCAAAAGATGGGCAGACACCTTTATAAACGCGCGGTAATGACCAACTTACTCAACCCCAAGGCACTACTCTTTTTTGTTCTGTTTTTACCTCAGTTCATCTCGCAACAAATCCAAGCATCCTCAGGTATACAGTTATTGAGTCTTGGCCTATTGCTCAACATTCTTGGGTTAGTATTTAATGTCTTGCTTGTTGTGATAGTTGGTCGTCTAGGTAACGCTTTATTCACACGTCCTAGCGTTCAGAAATACCAGCATAAATTGATGGCGATCGTCTTTGCGATTCTAGCTATTTGGCTGTTTTTACAACAGAATAGTGTTTAGTCCTTTGTCTTCACGCCAAGGCATAAAAAATGCAACAAACCCTTGTGGTGCCATAAAATTTTACCTCGTTGTCTGGTATATTGTGCGCAAGCTCGTCTTCAACGCGCGAGCTTTCCTTGCCTAGCATCACGAGTTTAGGCTGTTATATCGGATGGATTCGAGTACGTGTTTGACCTTCATTTACCCACGCTAACACTAGCCTGCATCAGTATATTTTGGTTGCTGACTGTCGCGGTTTTATTGATCGGTTGGCAGTTTAATCAACACAGAGATATTAAGTTGTGGGGCTTGGGATGCTTGTTGATCTCAGCAGGCACATCTGTGTATAACCTCGGCAATAACACAGAGATATCAGGGCTCGTTTGGCTCGGTGTCGTAGCAGCCATGAGCGCCCAAGTTTTAATTTGGTGGGGTACCCAATCACTCGAAAAGCAGTCACCATGGTGGCGTGTCGGCGGGCTGGCCTTTACACTGGCTGTCGGGATATATTCATTACTCCTTGTCAATGATACGCCCCTTGCCATACGCATCAGTTTTTATTGCGTATTCTATGCGGTTATGCACCTGACAGTGCTTCGTCTATTGCTCAAAAGTCAGTATCGCTCGCGCACTGGCTATCGTTTGTATACCAGTATCGTTTCTATCCTACTGATTCTATATGGCCTACGCATCCAGTTTGCGTTTGATACACCATTCAACGAAACCACGCTGTCCCATCGCTATATCTTCGTCTACTACATGATTTTGATGGCCGAGTTCGTCAAATTTGTGACCTTTGTTTATCTTTGCTTTGAGCGACTCGAATACACCTTGTGCCAACTTGCTTTGCAAGACACGCTCACTCAGCTCCCCAATCGTCGTGCCTTTGTGACCCAAACCACTCAACGTCTTGAAGACGATACCGTTCACGCCTTGTTATTGGCAGACTTGGATAACTTTAAAAGTATCAACGACGTCTATGGCCATCTCGCCGGTGACCAAGTCCTGATCGCCTTTAGCCAGCATTTACAACACATCGCGCAACAAGAAGGCGCCTTGTGTGCGAGAACGGGCGGAGAAGAATTTATCCTGTTATTGAGTGGGAATTCAGTTAAACGCGTACAGCACATCGCATTACAGCTTCGCCGACAAATTGAAGCCTGCCAAGTCAGGACAGAACAAGGACATATCATTCGCTTTACCGTCAGTGTCGGTGTCGCTATCCATCGCCGCCATCAGCCTGTGACAATAAACCAGCTATTCGAATGTGCCGATGGCGCGCTTTATGAAGCAAAAGCACGTGGCCGGAATCGGATCGAATTTGCACTCACCGAGCATCACGCGGCGCCGTCAAGTGTCGCCCCCATGCGAGCCACAACCTCTGTTCCTTGCGAAGAGTCGAACACAGATCTTCCTAAACGTTATCTCACACGACAATCTTTGACATAATAAGGGTTCGGATATCCTAAGGAGATCATGTAATGGACGAAAATGCCGACACGCTGCTGAACTTGCGTGTGATAGAGGTAGCTGATTACCAACCACTTGCAGAACTGATGGATCTCGTTTTTCCCGATGTTGGGGGCGCGTGGCCCAAGAGTACTATCATGCAATTGGTGACCGCGTTTCCGGATGGACAAATCTGTATTGAAGACAATGGTAAGATTGTCGCCGCGGCACTCACGCTAAAAGTTGCTTATAACCGCTTTTCTCTTCCTCATACTTACGCGGATATCATCACCGATGATGGGGTGGTATTCCATGATGCCAAAGGGGATGCGCTGTACGGCCTCGATGTCTTTGTTCACCCTGATTATCGTGGTCACCGCTTGGGACGGCGGCTTTACGAAGCGCGTAAAGATCTCTGCCAAGCGCTTAACCTCAAAGCTATTCTTGCTGGTGGGCGGATTCCCGGTTATCACAAGCATAATGACCTGACGGTCACTGAATACATCAACAAAGTGCGTCGTAAAGAAATCCACGATCCGATTTTGTCGTTTCAGCTGTCAAATGACTTTGATGTGAAACGTTTGATGAACCGCTATCTCCCAGAGGATGGTAAATCCGCAGGTTATGCCACCCTGTTAGAGTGGGATAATTTCTTTTATGAAGAAGATGCCTCATCCGTCCACGATATAGAGAAGACCATTGTTCGTATTGGGGTGGTTCAATGGCAAATGCGTCATGTGCTCTCCGTCGATGATCTGCTGAATCAAGCGGAATTTTTTGTCTCATCGTTATCCAATTATCAATCGGACTTTGCCCTATTCCCTGAATTTTTCTGTGCGCCCTTAATGGGACTTGCTCCAGAAAAAGGCTCCGTCGAAGCGATCCGCTTTTTAAGTGAATTCACGCAGACAATTAAGCAACGCTTCTCGCAACTTGCCGTTACTTACAACATCAATATCATTGCAGGCAGTATGCCGGTACTAGAAGATGAAAAGTTGTATAATGTGTCATACCTGATGCATCGAGACGGCAGCATCGATGAACAGTACAAAATACATATCACGCCGCATGAACAGCGAGACTGGGTGATTGATGGCGGCGAAACCGTCAAAGTCATTGAAACCGATGCCGGGCGCGTGGGGATCCTTATTTGTTATGATGTCGAATTCCCTGAACTGGGACGCATCCTCGCGGAACAAGATGTGCAGATCCTCTTTGTTCCTTTCTGGACCGACACCAAAAACGGCTATCTACGCGTTCGTCTCTGCGCTCAAGCGCGCGCGATTGAAAACGAATGCTATGTCGCCATTGGAGGCAGCGTAGGCAACCTCCCTCGAGTAGATAACGTCGACATTCAGTATGCTGAGTCAGCAGTATTCTCGCCGTCTGATGTCTATTTCCCCCACGATGCCACTCTCGCCGAAGCGAATGCCAATACAGAAATGATGATCTTTGCGGATGTCGATTTAGACAAACTTAAAATGCTGCACGAGCGAGGTTCAGTCACCAACCTCAAGCACCGTCGACCAAAACTATATGCCAATCACCTGAGTCAGGAGTAAAGGCTTTTGCCCCGTAAATTGCGGGGCAAATCACTTCTATTTATTGGCCTTGCTCACACTGTGAACAAAAAAGAACACAACAAAAGCCTAACTTTTATGACACACCTGCCAATCACTAACTACCATTGATTAAAAAGCAACCAATTTGGCTTGCCTATCCAGTCGGCTAATTAATCATTGAGGTGAAAGGCCATGAAGCTCAAACATAGAATGCTCGTCAGCTTGCTTGGCGTGGGCATCGTGCCTGCGTTGGTGATCACATTGCTGTCGCTTAATACGGCATCATCCTCGCTCGAAACTCAAACGTTTAACCAGTTAGAAGCACTGCGAGAGGTGAAAAAATCTGCGGTCGAGCGCTACTTTAAAACCGCAGAAGGGCAAATCATTACCACAGCGGAAATCCCTTCCATCGCTGATGCGATGGCTTCCATGAGCCAAGCCTTTACTAACTTGGCCTCCTCAGAAAACGCCGCGTCATCGTCGTTAGTCCGCTACTATCAGCAGAACCTAACCAGTAAATTACAAGCGACTGGCAACACAACCTTACCGAGCGCACAAGAGCTCGTCTCGCAGCTTTCTCCACAAACTATTGCCCTGCAAAACGCATATTTGGTGAATAACCCCAGCCCTGTCGGCGAAAAAGGGAATTATCAAACCAGTCGCCAATTACCCGCTTACGATCGCGCTCATCAAGCTATCCACCCCTTTTTAAGAGACGTCCAAGCGAAATTTGGCTATTACGATATTTTCTTAATTGAAGCGCAGCGGGGCACGGTGATTTACTCGGTCTCCAAAGAGGTCGACTTTGGCACCTCGCTACTCACCGGGCCTTTTCAACGCTCAGGGCTTGCCGAGGCTTTTAAACAAGGCCGTCAACTTAGCAATGGCGATGCCGTGATTGTCGATTTTTCGCCCTATTCCGCTTCCGCCAATGCTCCCGCTGGTTTTATGGCCTCGCCTGTCTACCGCAATAATCAGTTACTGGGGGTGTTAGCGTACCAATTCCCCATTGACCGATTAAGTGAAATCATGACCGAGCGTGATGGCTTAGGCCAAACCGGTGAAACCTATTTGGTGGGTAGCGACGGATTAATGCGCTCCAACTCATTTTTAGACCCAGAACACCGCACCGTATTTGCTTCGTTTATGAACCCCACTGAAGGTGCCGTCAACACGCAAGCTGTTCAACGTGCAATTAACGGCGAAAAAGGCATTGATATTATTAGCGATTATAATGGAAATCCTGTTTTATCTGCGTATGCACCGGTGACCGCTGGAGGGCTAACCTGGGCGATCATTGCAGAAATGGACGTTAAAGAAGCCTTTGCTGCTTTAAACGCGCTCGAGCTTTCTGTCGCGATCATTTTTGTGATTGCCGTGATTGGTATCGTTGCAACCGCCATTATCTTTGCCCGCAAAATTACTCGTCCGATTGGCGGGGAACCTGAAGAAATGGAAAAAATTGTGCAAACCATTGCCGATGGCGATCTCACCGTCTCCTTTAATCAAGATCCGAACGCGACAGGGGTTTATCGCTCAATGCGAGAAATGACCAAAAACCTCACCGCAATGGTGTGTGATATTATCGGTGCTACCAGCCAACAAGCCGCAGCAGCAGAACAACTGTCAGCGTCAACCGTTGAAACCTTGACTAACTTCGAAGCGCAAAATGCGCGCACTGAACAGGTTGCGGCAGCGATGGAGCAGATGACCGCGACCGCCAATCAAATCTCATCCAGTACCTCTTCCACGGCCGATGCCGCGGAGAAAGCGCGTGAGATGATCCACGATGGTGACAGTCAGGTCTCACTCGCCGTCGATTCAATGCGTGACTTAGTCGCGCGATTACAAAGTGCGCGCACCAAATCTGACTCGTTAGTCCGCAGTGCGGAAGACATTTCAGGCATTTTACAAACCATTGGACAAATTGCCGATCAAACCAATCTGCTCGCGCTTAATGCGGCCATTGAAGCGGCACGTGCGGGTGAGCAAGGACGCGGATTTGCGGTAGTTGCCGACGAAGTGAGAACCCTCGCGCAAAGTACACAAGACGCGACGGGTGAAATTGCCCAATTGATTGAAAACTTGCAACGCGATTCCAGCGATACAACGCAAGCAATGGTCGACAGTGCGGACGCTGCGGGCAATGTCTCGGAACGGGCAGAGTCGAGTATTGCATCGCTAAAACAAGCGGTGATGGCCGTCGAAGAGATCGCCGATATGTCACTGCAGATGGCGAGCGCCTCTGAAGAGCAATCCTTGGTCGCGACAGAGATCAATCAAAACCTCGAGGAAATTAACACCATGACGGGTGAAAACCGTCAAGCCATGGACCAGATCACGCAAGCGACACAAGACTTAAGTGCCCTTTCCCAAGTGCTCAAAGGCCATACCAGTAAATTTCATTGCCAAGGCAAGCTTGCCTAATGCTCACGCTCGGCACCTTATGTGCCGAGCACCTCTCTTCTCCCAAACAATCGCCTGACCTCGCGCAAACTCTCAACATTCGCTAGCACATAGAATGGCTATCTTGATAGAATCACCGCATTTCTGCGTAAGCGTAACAAGAGAGATTCCGAATGGGACGTAGTTTTGAAGTTCGTAAAGCGTCGATGGCCAAAACCCAGGGCGCAAAAATCAAAGTGTATTCAAAGTACGGTAAAGAGATTTACGTGTGCGCCAAAAATGGCGGTAGTGACCCAGACAGCAACCTTTCACTACGCCGTTTGATTGAAAAAGCGAAAAAAGACCAAGTACCTGGCCATGTGATCGATAAAGCCATTGATAAAGCCAATGGTGGTGGCGGCGAAAACTATGAAGTAGCTCGCTACGAAGGGTTTGGTCCTGGCAATTGTGCCGTTATCGTCGATTGTCTGACTGATAACAACAATCGCACCTATATGGACGTGCGCCAATGCTTTGTAAAGAATGATGCCAAGATTGGCTCACCGGGCGCCGTGTCACACATGTTTGAGCATCAAGCGGTATTTCAGTTTGCGGGCGACGATGAAGAAGGCGTTCTCGAAGCGCTAGTAATGGCAGATGTCGACGTGACCGATATTGAAGCAGAAGATGGTGTGATCACCGTATTTGCGCCGCATACAGAGTTTTTCAAAGTGAAAAACGCACTCAGCGATCACCTTGGTGATACGCCTCTGGACTTGGAAGAGATTACCTTTGTTCCTCAGACCAATACAGAAGTCAGTGGCGAAGACGTTGAACGTTTTGAAAAGTTCCTCGATATGCTAAACGACTGTGATGACGTACAAAACGTTTATCACAATGCTGAGCTCGTTTAAGCCGTTCACTCAAGGCGCCTTTGAAAAGGCGCCTTATTTCTCACCAAGTTGCTTGAGCAGCATTTGAGAGAACAACGCCCAGTTTTGCCGGAACTTATCTTCCCCCTGCAATAAATAGCTTTGCAAGCCAACCCCTAGAAAAAAGGCATCTACAACACGGATTGCGGTATCAATTTGGTGCTGAGGAATTTTGCCTTGATAGAAGTAWTCTATCGCCCGGGTGTACTCTGCAAGTCCATGCTGAGAAAAGCGCTGTATTGACGCTCTGAACTGATCGTCAAATAACGCTTGTGCAGTGAAACTGTACATGGCTTTCATCGCATAAGGTTCGCATTTCATGGTGAGATACAAGGTATCACCCGTCACTTCGAGATAACTCTCAAAATCATCAAAATTCGCGGGCTCTGCCACCTCGAGAAACATTGAAATCAGCTCATCTACCGCGGCGTGTTTTACCGCATCTAGATTGTCAAAATGATGATAAAGCGCCCCTTTGCTGATCCCCGCCTTCTTACCTAACTTTGTTGCAGTTAATGCTGCAAGCCCCTCATTTCCAACAATTTCTAAGGTCGTCGAGAGAATTCTTTGCCGCATCGCCTGAGAAGCAATTTCGTTCTTATTCATCGTGAATTGATCAAAAAATGAAAGACTAGTTGAAAAAATAAAACATACCGAATGTTCATTCAATTTTATTCGCGTGAAATGTGACCAATAACCGAATGTTTTTTAAACAGATATTGGTGGGGTTTTTGGAGGTGATTGAAAGTTAACGTATTAACAGAAGATCAGTGAGTTAGGCGACCCAAAATAGCCACCAACTCTGTTCCCATGTGATAGCTCATCTATTTGCCGTTATTTTTTCTGAGCGTAGCCAAGTACAAAAGATAGGAAGGGTTTTTAAAACAGATAGTTACTGCTAGAGTGGAATAAAAAACCGCTTCTGACATACAGAAGCGGCAGACGCCACGCTGGCAAGTAATGAGTTATGAATACGCATAAGGTTGTTTGAAGTGCTCAAACAGCTTCTTAATCATTCTTTCGTCATTTGATGTGGTGTTGATAAACCGAATACCGTAAATATGCATATCGCCAGACAGGCTGTCATGAATAATTTCGGCTGCTAGCTTTAATGCGGTTTGGGATGAGGTAGCTAACTCTTGAGGAAGTTGAATTTCAATGCCCAATTTTTCACGATCATTGATTACATCGTGGCTACGTAGCTTCATACCCTGCTGACTGATGTCTGCAGTTAATCCCTCTAGGTATTTATTACCCTGAGAGACTTTAACGCGAAGCTTGGTATTCGAACGTGGTGCTGAGCGCATCTCATCAGATCTTGGCTCTATACGACTTTCTTCGTCGGTATCAAAGCGTCGCATGTGTGATTCTAAAGCCTCAGATATGTGGAACAAGTCACTCGCCACTACAGATGCTGAATTTGCTTTCCCACTGCCTTCCTCCAAGATATCGAATAATTGTGTCAGCTTGGTTTGTAGGTAGGACAGGTTTTCTGATTGCTGAGAGTTATAATCGGAAATGACTTGTGCGCTCTGTGTTGTGTCATTCACTGTGGTAGCCATCGCGGTAAAAGACTCGACAGTCTGAGACGATCGCTCTTGGGACGCATTGACCGATTCGACCACACTTGACATCGACACCACAGACTCCTCGACACGGCTGATTAATTGTGAAATCAAATCTGAGATTTCTTGGCTTGAGCTCGATGTGCGGGCCGATAGTCCGCGAACTTCATCGGCAACAACTGCAAAGCCGCGTCCCTGTTCACCGGCTCTAGCAGCTTCAATAGCCGCATTTAGGGCTAACAAGTTCGTTTGCTCTGCAATATCATTAATTGATTTGGTGATTTCACTAATCTGTTCAGAGAAATCTTTCAATTCACTCATTTGCTTTGAAGTGAGGCTGACACTTTCAACTGCACGGTCAAGTTCGAGAATGCCTTGGTTAACAACATCAATACCTCTCTCTGCCTCAGATTTGGCTTGTTCCGATAGCTCCACCGCGTATGCAATGTGTTCACTGACCACATCGGACGTTTCTGATAACGAAGAAACTGCCGTTAGCACCTCATGAGAGCTTTCTTTTTCAACTTTACCGGTCTTGGATATTTCACTGGATAGCCCTGTAACTTGCTCTGCTGAATGAGCCATTTGGCGGCTATTTTTCTGAACGGTATCTATCACATCATGCAACGACGCACGCATGATCTCGATGTTTTTAACTAACACACCAATTTCACTGTTACCCACGTCTTGGGTCGCAAAGTCCTCTCCATGACGTTGTCTCAGGTTACCTTTAGCGATTAATTTGGTCGTTTCTAGTACATGATTCAATGGCTGCACAATGCTGTTAGAGACGAGAGTAGCAAAGAAAATAGCGATCAATAACGCCACTACAGCAATGATAAGCTGATTGCGCTCCATATCCGCAACGTGCTGGTCAGCCAAATCAGCCAGCATCCCCACCGCTTGGTTCATCGATTTGAGAACAGTCAAACTTGATTGGTTAATTACTTGTAGATCTTCAAATGATCCTGGGCTATTCGCGTACCGAGTCACCAAAGATATGTGCTGCTGCCACTGTGTCTTAACTGTCGATAATTGTTTGATGATAGCCGGAGACGTAGTGGGTAACTCCACCGATTGCGTCATTTGTAGGTCAYGATAGGTCGTTCCGCCTTTCATTAACGCTTCTAGAGTCACATCAAAAAGCTTTTGTGTGTTTTTCAACGGTGCCATGTCAACCGGCGCATTGGCGTCCTGCGCTTGAACAGCAGACAAGAAGAACTCTTTGGTCAGCTTCTGAGTCAACATCCTCTGTCGGCCTGCGACGTTGATAAGCAGTGCGTCATCTTTTTGAATATACTCGGTAAAATAGGATGTGTAACCGACAATGGTTGAGATCACCAGTGTGAAAAGTACGATGAGGAGCCGGAGCTTATTTCTCACTCGCCACTTCCCCAAAACTGACAATGTGCCAGTAACTTTTTGCCTGTTTTTCATCATTTTTATCCTTTTGAGTACCCACTACTGCCCAATACTTACAACACATTTAAAAAACTCTAGTGGGCAATGTGACTACTCGCAAACACACAAAAAGAAAAATAACGTACCAACAAGAACATGAGTGGAACAGAAGACAGTTTTTTTCCTACCGTCTACAATAAACATTAGTAGGGTGGTCGTTGAGATAACGTAATGAAATGGCAATGGTGTTTACTACTGACAATACTCGCTACACTTCCTGTAGGTGCGAATCCCACCTACGTGATTGGCGTGCAAAATTTCTCGCAGTATTATCCGTATTCCTCCTATGCAAACCGTAATTACTCTGGCTTCAATCGAGAATTGCTCGATATGTTTGCCAAAACCCAAAATTACCGTTTTATCTACAAGCCTCTTCCTTTAAAGCGCTTATATCACCGCTTTGTCGATGGTGCCGTCGATTTTAAATATCCCGATAGCCCAAAGTGGAGTCCAGAAATCAAGCGTAAGTCGAAAATTATTTATAGCGAGCCTGTCGTCAAATATATTGATGGCGTCATGGTAATTGATGACAACTATGGCCTGTCTCTTAACCGGCTTAAATATTTAGGTGTTGTGGCAGGATTTACACCTTATCCCTACCAGTCTCGGATCAGCGCCGGTCAAATTCAGGTTGATGAGAGTTACAAATACGACTCACTGTTGATGAAAGTGGTGAGCGGTCGCGTTGATGGCGGATACGCAAACGTTGCCGTTGCGCAATTTTACTTAGAGCAAATGGGATTTCAAAAAGGCTCGGTAAGGTTTGACGATACCCTGCCACACAGCAAGGGCACTCGCCACCTTTCAACCATCAAATATCCCGAAGTGATCGCCGAATTCAATCGGTTTTTAGTTGATAACAAAGAGGATATCGAGGCATTAAAAGCCCGCTATGGGCTCGAGTAACGAGTTTATCGCCATCTATCTGTATTCTCACTTCATTTCGCGCTCGGGTGTTGTATACTCGTAATCCTTCAAGATGCTGGTTGTTACAGCGACCAGCTTTCTGACTGTGCCCAACAACATGGATAGATATCGCGAAGGAGCCCCTTGAGTAACCAACTGATTAGTCTGGACCTGTTTTACGCGATTGAGCATTTGATGCCAGGGAAACGTACTGTCGCCCTATTCCGTAAATCCGTCAAACACCTTCCAGTAACAACCTTGCCTTTAACCCATTATGATTCTGCGGCAGGCTTACAATTGGCATTATTTCGGCACTGCCGCAACTATGTCGCATTTACACAAGGCCATCCTATCTCTCCGGATTTTGATTTTTCGGGCAGTGCGGAGCAGATCTTGGCAGCAGAATCAGTCATGAAGGCATTTATTCGAGGCGCTTACTGGTGGGTGGAGTATCACATGGCTCACTACCGTGACGACTGGAGCCACGAGCAAACCCAGCGTTGGCTAAAAGACCTGCGTTTACTCGTGCAAGTGGTTATCGGTATTGGTAATTGCACCAACGCGGAGTGGATCCTCACGCATCGAGGCCCCATTCAGGCTTTGACCTACGACACCCATTTAGAGCCATTTCTCGCGAGCTACGACTAGTTAGACTCCGCGCCTAGCGTCAGTGAGTTCACGCTGACGCTCTCACACTCATTCGTTACGATAGTTTCGTTTTTTCGTCACCTTAGTTGCGTAACCTCGTTCCAAACAGGCAATTAATTGGGCGACTGTGAAACGATTAAAGCGATATCAATACGAGCGTTATGCCATTTTATGCCGCGCGTCCTATCCGAGCTATTTTGATCATACCCATTATGGATTTAGCCCAAACGGACGACGGGATATCTATGATCGCTGGGGACGGTGCATTATTCGCGTGCTCTGGCGCGATGATGACGATGTGGTGGTGGTATTTCGCGGCTCACAAACCGCGTGGGACTGGCTGGTTAATTGCGCGTGTGGACCTAAGCAAATACGAATGGACAATGTCAGGTGCTTTGTGCACTGGGGGTTTCATTATCTCCTCACTCAAAAAAGCTTACCGTGGCAACAGCACAAGCGCCGCTATCAATCCATGACCACAAGCCAGTTTGCGGATGTGGCACAAGCTGCCGACACCTGCTCACTGGCAGGAAACACAGTGCTGGATAAGCTAGAGGCAGCACTCACGCCACTGCTCAAAGCCAACAAAAAGGTCTCCTTTATTGGCCATTCATCAGGAGGCGCAATGGCCGTCATTGCCGCCGCAATGCTTTATCCCTCCATGGGACAGGCAATCAAGCGCATCGTCACTTTTGGCCAACCGGCTGCCGGTATGTGGCGTTTTAAGCGATATTATCCTTTTCACACCAAAACCTACCGTATTTGTTGTGATGTCGACATCATTACATTTTTACCCGGTATTCCCATGCTGTATTGGCATGTCGGACGACTGCTTTGGTTACATGAGAACAAGATCTACACCGACACACCTTCCGTCGTTCGTGTACTACGCGTCTTGTTCAGCTGGCTAACCCGTCCGATTGCTTATCACTACATGGACAAATATATCCGACGCAAAGACTATTTTGACCAACATTGATCGTTTCATGACAGTCAAAACGTGACGCCGTCACTAAATGCTGTTTATCCAAACCAATCTGTGATCGGGTTAACGGCCCACTTTCGTGTCCCAAGACTGTCACCCAACAGTCACCTCGATTTCATATTGACTCGCCAGACTCTCGACCAACTTTGCGCCCGGTGGTGCAGAGCATCGCTATCACTAAACCCATAAATACGATAACGAATAGAAAGGAAGTCATGTCGTGAGCAAGCATATTGATCAGCGTCCGCTGGATGCAGAACCCGAATTCAACCGTTTTATTGACGCCGCCGTGAGCCGTCGCCGCTTTTTACAAGGCGCAGGCGCAGCAAGTACCGTAGCTTTTTTCGCCGCTAACCCAGTTGCAAAAGCTGTGGCTGGCAGCTTGAGTAAAAGTGAGTTACTCGGTTTTAAAGCCATCCCAACCTCGACGGCTGACACCGTCACTGTGCCCGAAGGATACAAAGCGGAGGTACTGGTATCATGGGGCGATCCTATCTTTGCCAATGCCCCCGCCTTTTCGCAGCAAAACGATGCCAGCGCCCAAGCACAACAGTTTGGTGACAATAATGATGGCATGACATTTTTCCCGCTCGCCAATGATCGCGCCCTGCTCGCGGTCAATAACGAGTATATCAACGATGAGTATTTGTTTACGCACGGCGGTGAAAACATCTCAGCCGATGATGCGCGTAAATCACAAGCAGCACACGGCGTCTCTTTGGTCGAGCTAAAAAAAGTCGATAGTCGCTGGGCAATCAATCCACAAGGTCGCTTAAACCGTCGTATTACTGCTTATACGGAGATGGCAATGACAGGCCCAGCCGCCGGTCACTCACTGCTCAAGACTGCGGCTGATCCCTCGGGTAAAAAGATCCTCGGCACCTTTAACAATTGTGCTAACGGCGAAACGCCTTGGGGAACCTATCTCACCTGCGAAGAAAACTTTAACGGCTATTTTGCCAGTGAAAAAGAACTCACCTTGGGCAAAACCTATCAGCGCTACGGCATCAGCGATAGTGATTGGGGTTACGACTGGTACAAGCACGACGAGCGCTTTGATGTCGCCAAACACCCCAACGAGCCCCATCGCTTTGGTTGGGTGGTCGAAATTGATCCTATGGATCCCAACTCAACCCCGAAAAAGCGCAGTGCACTGGGTCGCTTTAAGCACGAAAATGCCGCTCTCACGGTCAATAATGATGGCCACGTCGTGGTATATATGGGCGATGATGAACGTGGTGAGCACCTGTATAAATTTGTCTCTGACGGAAAATACGATCCGAGTAAAGGTAGTGCTAATCGCGATTTGCTCGAAAACGGCACCCTATATGTCGCGAAATTTACCGGCAGCGACGGCGAGCTAAAAGGCCAAGGCGAATGGTTAGAGCTCACCTTTGGTAAAAATGGTCTAACCCCAGAGAACGGCTTTCCTGACCAAGCCAGTGTGCTCATTTTTGCCCGCGAAGCCGCGACGCAAGCGGGTGCGACCACCATGGATCGTCCTGAGTGGGTCGCCGTGCACGCCGACAACAAGCATGTTTTCTGCACCCTCACCAATAACAAGTTCCGCGGCGTGAAAGACAGCCAACCATTAAATGCGGCCAACCCACGCACCAAAAACCCGTATGGTCATATTATTCGTTGGGCACCGACCCAAGGCGATCATACTCAGCCTACCTTTGAGTGGGATATCTTCGTGATGGCCGGCCACCCTGAGAAGCAATCTGGGTTAATGGCGGGTACCGATAACATCAACAAAGACAACATGTTTAACAGCCCGGATGGTATCGGTTTTGACCGTGCCGGTCGCCTTTGGATTCAAACCGACGGTGATTACTCCAACGAAGGAGACTTTGCGGGTATGGGCAATAACCAAATGCTGTGTGCCGACACGCAAACAGGGGAAATTCGCCGCTTCCTTACCGGGCCAACGTCATGTGAGATCACGGGACTAACCTTTACCCCTGACTCACGCACTATGTTTGTGGGCGTGCAACATCCAGGCGCTCACTTCCCTACTGGTGGTGATGCCATTCCTCGCTCTTCAGTCATCATGATCACCAAAGACGATGGTGGCGTGATCGGGACCTAACAGCCCCGCCACGAAATATTCGCACTCGCGCGATTTAACCAACGCCATTCAGCCCTTGTCCTGACAAGGGCTTTTTACTTTGCGCGACGATGACAGACACGCAAATTTTGCACTTATCTGCAAACTATCAACTATATTTACAGAGGGTATATGTATCGATAATGCGCCAAACTGCACCTAACAGGTTGACAAAAGAATGTAACTCATTCAAAAACAACACGTTGGCACAATGCAGTTACCGAAGGAGCCGACAGCATGGCGACAGAGACACAAGTCACCGAGACACAAGGAACGGTTGCTGCCGTTCAGCCTGACGGCCAAGTGCGTCAAATTGAGGCCAATCAAACGGTTTCGACGGGAGAGCTCGTCACCGCGGTAGGCAATGAGCCCGCCTCTGTGCGCCTTGAGAATGGTGTCAATGTAAACCTTGCGTTGTCTGCCTTGCTTGTCGGCGAAGGCGAAGACGATACGCTGGTACAAGATTTACCTGAGGATGTGCTTGAAATCATCGAGGCTATCCAACGCGGTGAAGATCCCAATGCGATTGAGGATGCTGCGACCGCAGCCGGTGCAGCGGCCTCAGGGTCTGCGATCACGGCTATGGCGATTATTGAAGCGAACGGCCGTATTGGTGAAATCATTGCGGGTTTCCAAACTGAGGGCATTACCAGCCCCGATGGTGGCATAACCGACGAACAGCTATTTGCTTTAACGGCGTTAAGATTAGCAAGCGCAGACGCAGTATTCCCCGCCGCAGAGACCAATGAAGCGCCGAGTGCCGAGTCGCTGACCTTTAGCACAGATGAAGATCAACCATTAGTGCTGACACCCAATCAAATACTGCAGCAAATCAACGATCCAGATGGTGACACTCTCACCATTGTTTCCATCACCAGTGGTAATCCAGATGTCGAAATCGACGAAGACGCGTCTGGCAATATCGTTATCACACCACCGCCCAATTTCAATGGTGACCTTGATCTCACCGTCATCGTTTCCGATGGCCAAGCAGAAACGCCGTCTGATATCACGGTCACCGTGAATCCCGTCAACGATGCGCCCACGCTGCAATTTTCAGCGACGACGGTCACCGAGGATGCGGTCGCGGCTGGCGATAGCGTCGGCATTGTGACGGCGACGGATATAGAAGGTGATGCCCTCACTCTGTCGTTGACTGATGGCGGACAAAACTATGTCGAATTGCAGGGCAATAATGTCGTTCTCACCCAGGCAGGCGTAGATGCAATCAATAACGATGCACTAGATATCGCCTCGCTGACATTTACGATCACCGCCTCCGACGGCGAAACGAGCACCTCTCAAACCTTCACCTCAGCAGTGGAACGTATTGACGATCCCGCATCCATCACAGGTGATACCTCAGGCACCCTCTCGGAGGGAGAAATCGATGGCTCTGACGGAAGTTTGATAGCCACAGACTCGGTTTCCGGAACCTTATCAATTTCCGACCCCGACGATAACCCAACGTGGATCGATAGCACGCAATC
Source organism: Salinivibrio sp. IB574 (assembly GCF_001996205.1). Taxonomy (NCBI): domain Bacteria; kingdom Pseudomonadati; phylum Pseudomonadota; class Gammaproteobacteria; order Vibrionales; family Vibrionaceae; genus Salinivibrio; species Salinivibrio sp. IB574. The sequence goes on from NZ_MUFN01000032.1 coordinate 31,545, forward strand.
CGGCCAGTATGGTGAGCTCGTCTTCACCGGTGGCAACTGGACCTACACCGCAGACAGCGATGCAGTGCAATCTCTTAGCGAGGGCGATGCGGTTTCGGATATCTTCACTGTGACCGCATCAGACGGCAGCAGCCAAGTGATCGCGATAACTATCACAGGTACAAATGATGATCCTGTAATTAGCGGCCAAACCCTTGGCGATGTGGTCGAAGACAGCATTTTAGAAGCGACAGGATCTCTCAGTATTTCGGATGCAGATGGCAACAATGCGCCAAGCTTTTCCGATGGCAATGTGTCGGGTCAGTATGGTGAGTTATCACTAGTGAATGGCACCTGGACTTATACGCTAGACAATAACAGTAACGTTATCCAAGGCTTGGATGCCGGTGATCAGGTTACCGACACCATTACCCTCACGGCTTCTGATGGTACTGAACAAGCCATTGTCATCACTATTACCGGGACAGATGATGCCCCTGAAGTCACCGGTGAATTTGTTGGCTCAGTCACTGAAGGCAATGTGGGCAATGCACCTGTCACCGCCACGGGTACGATTACGATCAGTGATGTGGATGGCGACGATAATCCAACCTTTGCCAATACCACAGCGTCTGGCACTTATGGTTCGCTGGAACTGGTCGGTGAGAACTGGACCTACACCCTTGATCAAGCCAGCGTGCAGAATTTAGATGCCGGTGATGAAGTGACCGATACCATTACTCTCACCGCCTCTGATGGTACTGAGCAAACCATTGTCATCACGATTACGGGAACGGATGATGCCCCTGAAGTCACCGGTGAGTTTGTGGGTTCCGTCACCGAGGGTGATGTAGGTGATGCTGCCGTGACTGCCACCGGCAGCATTGCGATCAGTGATGTCGACGATGGCGATAATCCAACCTTTGCCGATACCACTGAAACTGGTACTTATGGTTCGCTCGAGCTGGTCGATGGTGATTGGACTTATACGCTCGATCAGTCTGCGGT
>NZ_MUFN01000033.1:0-38654 GCF_001996205.1 Salinivibrio sp. IB574
GAGTAGGGCCAGGCTTACACTCGTTAATATCCCACTCTCTAAACGGTTCTATTTTATCAACTTGATTAACCGCCACAGCGAAAGGCTTACCTTTTTCCATGTATGGTTTCATACAAGTTTTATAAAAGTCTTCGTCAGAACTAAAAGTTCTGTCATCTCCCTTTAATACCCACAAAACCATATCAGCTTCTTTTAATATTTCCGCATATAGTCGGAAATACTCTTCATCGCGTGCTTTATTTTCACCAATCCCTGGCACGTCTAACAGTTTTATGCCTTTTGAGTTTCCATCTAGCTCCATGAAAACTTCTTTAGGGTCTCTGGTACACGCTTCTACATCGTGAACAGGGCATGCATCTTTCCCAAAAAGGGCGTTTGTGAGGGATGATTTACCTACCCCAGTCTTACCAAAAATGGCGACTTTAGGTTCATAATCAAACGCTTTCTTTAAGCCAGTTTTGAATTTGTTTTTTGCTTCAGGTGGGAGTTTGTCAAACCAGTCACTAAATTCTTTCTTCTCGTGCATAACCTTTCCTTCTTGATTTAAATTTGACACATAACGCTAGTGGTAATGGGCGCCAACGGAGCGCAGCGTAGTCAGCGTCCCGTTGACCACCTGGTTATGCCAGTTGCTGGAGCCAATCACGAAACCACTCCGTAGGCATTTGCTCTTCCTCGAAATTTTTTGCTCGGAGCTCCTCAAGTGAATGGGTGTTCGCCAGATATAGATCCCACTGAGTTTCCACATCAGTGAGGATTGGCAGTAACGACTCAATTTCTGGCTCCGCATCAACATCGAGGTACTTGCACCAGAATCTATCGCACCACTCCGCAATTTGCTTGTGGGAGTAAGGAGATGTCGCTGGCTCTGTACCCCACTTCAGCATTTTGAGCGCTGCTTCCCGCGTAAATGGCATAGCTGCCGGAGTGCTCAATTCCATACTAGGTGTCCCGACCTGAAAGGGCATAACGCCGCATTCAGCGGCTTGTCCACTGCAATGCTTTGTTAAGCATCGGATTCCACTTCATAATCGCCATCCGCTAGATCCGCATCTGTTACTTTTTCTAGCAAATAGCGGATGGGTTTGGTTACCATTTTTTTCAGCTTGAGAGCTCTAGCAGTGAATGAGTCCAGCTTATCAATGAGCTCGCCTAATCGCTGTAGCACGTCAGGATTTTGGGATGCTGTTTCTTTTAGTTCCTCTTGGTTAGCTACTACAGCTCCGATAGTTCCCTGTAGCGATTCCTTAAGCCCTTTAGCACCTTTAATTCTATACATGCTTATTGAGCTTCTTAAGCGCTCCACTTCTTCAAGGAGCGCCAATCGCAGAACGTCTGGAAGAGATGAATTAAATACCGATTCAAACAAAGCTTCCGTTTTCGAAATTATTTCCGCTAAGTCCTCTTCCGATAACGTATCTTCCGTATAAAATGTGGACAATTCTTCAGCGCAAAACTGTAATCTTGTAAGTGCCTCATCGGTGAGGTGTTGTTTGACTGAACTCCAATTAGTGCCCAAGTTAAGTGGGAAAAATGCTCGGTTGATCTGATTGAATGATTTCAAGTACAGTTGGTGATTCAACTGGTTGTTCATCTTTATTAGAGATTGAATCTCATTTGAAAGAGAGTATAGCTCCACAACCGCTTTAGTAATTACCACTTCATCCTGTTCAATATCTAGCACAGATGCCCAAACTTCCCGAACTTTTTCCTGATCCTTTCGTCTTTTCGCATCCGACAATATCTTGTGCAATCTTCCCGCAGGATTACTCTCGTCAATCAAGTGTGGTACTCCTTCTATTGCTTAACATTGTATTAGTGCGCACGCACGATTTCCCAAAACCGTTACCCGCACTCTTTTCTATCTAACTTACTGTTACCAAAAGAATTTCTCACCTCTAATGGATATTGTTCTTCCGCGAAAGTGTGCATGCCGCCTATCTCTATTCTGGTATTCACACTATCCCCAAGCATGAATCTGTAAACGTATGACTTATCGACTCTTTTAATCATCCATTCTGGGATAGTGTGAATCTGTCACGGATAAACGCGCACGCTTTTGGCTGTATCTAGCCGATAAGCTGGTCAAGTATCCAGTGTTTAGCCATGCTACCGCCGATCAGTTGTCGGCACCTAACACGCCATTGAGTTGGCAGATTTGTAGATGAGTGTATCAAGCCGTGTGTGGGTTTTCGTGCGCTGTTATCTAAAATGTTAGATGGCACAGGTTTTGTGATATGGATACAAAGGTGGGCTTTGGCACAGCGAAAGGTTAGGTTAGCGGACATCAGCCCTATATCGATAAATAGTCACTTCAAATACATGCTAAACCAGTCTCGATTGACAAGACTTAGTTTGGGCACTAGTTTTGTGGCTCGGTCCCGATGGAAGGAGCGCCCCTTGGGCAATTGGAGCCCAAGCCGACGCAGCCATTGGGACTTTTTCTATAGTTCGCACAATCCTCTCGGAGGATCTATCGGCTATATGCCATTTGTGTTCACCTAGTAAGCGTTTCTGCTCATAAGCTGTGAATACTGAGCTAGATTAGCTGTCACCAACGAATTTAAGCCCTGATAGAAGGTGCGCTCCTTGGGCAATTGGAGCCCTTGCAAACGCAGCTATTGGGGCTTTTCTATTCTTCTCCCCCTAATCCAGCGTCTTGAGCTATCGATTTATCACCTGATTTATTTTGATGCGAAACAGCAAGAGTAGTGCGTTCTTGTTTGACTAAGTGTTTGACTAAAAATCGGCAGGTACAAAAAAGACGTAGTAGGTACTAACCTGCTACGCCTTGCTATGACTGGTGGCCCCTCCCAGACTTGAACTGGGGACCAATCGATTATGAGACGCTTTTTGGGTGTTTTTGCATGAATCGGAGTGAACAAAGAAGAACAACTTAACCCAAGAATATCATGTATTTACGCCGTTTTCTTTGTTTTTCCTTGTTCATCAAAATTCATGGAAGTATGATTGATTTGCTACATATATGCTACACAGAATCGATGGGTAGACACCAAGGACGCAAAGCATCATGCCTCTTAAAAAGAAGATCACCGCGAGCAGTATCAAACAGTTTTCGGTTGAGGATAAACGCATCAACGATACCGAGATTCATGGCTTTCATGCTCGTATCTCAGCAACGGGGCGCATTGTTTACTACCTCTACTACCGACATGATGGCAAACAAGTTAACTACAAGCTCGGAACGGCGTACGACCTAACCCCAGCTCAAGCGCGTGACCTTGCTAAACAAAAAGCAGGTGACGTTGCCAAAGGGAACAACGTGCATGATGAAAGGAAGCAAGCACGCCAAGAAAGCCAACGCCGCAAACACCTCAAATTACCCGTTTACCTAGACGAGCGATACCTCCCCTACTTGCAAACCCGTAACCCGAAAACGGCCCAGCGTATTGTAAACCACATTAAAAGCCGCTTTGCGTTTTTGATGGATAAAGAGCTCGACCAAATTACCGCATGGGAAGTTGAGAAATGGCGAAGTGAGCAACGGAAAAAGGGTAAAGCTGCGTCGACAATTAATCACAGTGTGAACTCACTTAAAGGCGCATTATCTCGCGCCGTTGAATGGGGATTAATCGAATCACACGAACTGACCAAAGTGAAAGCCATCAAGGCCGACAATACCCGCCTACGCTATCTCACCGACATGGAAGAGAAGCGATTACGGCATGCTATCAAGCATCGAGACCAAGATATTCGCCTAGCTCGCCGTTCGGCCAATGAGCATCGGGCTATACGTAATTATTCGTTGTATCCGTGCTTAGATGATGTCACGTTCGTGGATTATGTAGAGCCTCTTATCCTGCTAGCTATCAACACAGGGCTACGCCGAGGCGAACTACTCAGCCTCGAATGGCGTGATATCTACTTTTCTGAACGCTATCTTCAAGTGCGCGGCGGGAATGCAAAATCAAAAGAAGGCCGCATAGTACCACTCAACAATGAGGCCTATAACACACTGGCAAGCTGGCGAGAGCAAAATCCCGAGGCCACCTACCTCTTTGAGGGCAAAAACGGCCAACCGCTTACCGACGTTAAAAAGCCGTGGGGAACCGTATTAGGGCTTGCAAATATTGAAGGTTTTAACTTCCACGACCTCCGACACCATTTTGCCAGTAAGCTAGTGATGGCAGGCGTCGACCTCAATACCGTTCGGGAGCTACTAGGCCACGCCGACCTAAAAATGACGCTAAGATATGCCCACCTAGCACCAGAGCATAAGGCTGCGGCTGTTAGCCTTATTGGTGGCTAATAGATGTTAATTGGAATAACAGATAAAGAGTATTAGATGCAAAACCGTCGCTTTTACCGCCTAGATGAAATCCACGATGTCACCCCTATCACCAAAGGCGACCTATTGGCCGCTGTCGAGCAAGGGGAGCTTTCCCTGTGCGCATGGGTAGATGAAAAATCGATGGGGGCGATGCTTGCGGCCAAAGAGGGCCATAGGCCTGCACTGGCAAACCTGTTCGCCTACAAGGGCGTAATAGGCCTAACACAAGACCAGTCAATAGCCTGTATTCATTCAAAAACCGCCCCTATTCGTCACGCCCAAATATTGGAACCTGACCACGTAAGCCACTGGCGGGAGGTCAAAAACGATTTCCCAGACGCCGAGAACGGCCCATTTACTCAGGTATCCTCCCTGCCCCAGAGGCCTATGGCCCCCTTTATGGCCTATGGGGCCATAGGCACCAAGGCAACCTATGGGCAAGAAGCGAGGCAATTGGCCCAAGCAGGCCCAGAGGAATGGAATCGTCAGGGGTTTTCAGGCCTATGGGACGCCCTAGCCAAAACAGGTAGGGCGCTAGAGGCCAAGCCATTAACAATAGAGGCTGACCAATTGCGGTTTGATTTACAGACCGTCAATGCCGCCTTTGACCTACGCCCTGAGGGCGAAACAGGCCGAAGCATTTCTGTCCCTGATATCAGCAAAATTGAAACCAACCCCTTCAAAATCATGATTCGAAAAGTATTGGCAGGGGATCGAGACGCTGACGCTCTCAAGGTATGGTATGCCGTTAGGCGAGATCATGAAAACAACGCTCACCAGATTGACGAAGACGGCATCATTTCGGAAATAAACCATGACGATATCGAATGGTTTGGCCGAGGAGATAAGATGAGAAGGTTGCGTTATAAAACCTTCTGCAACTACGTCTCAGCGGTACGTAAAACGCTTTAGCTAAAAACTCTCCCAACCAGAGTCCCAACCAGCATCCCAAGCTAGTTGGGACGGTTACGGTATCTCCCAACGAACACACGGAGATATCGTTATGCACACTGAACACACCCAAAAACGCGCATACACAGAACAAGAAACCGCTGCTTATATCGGCATGAGCCGTTCTTTCCTGCGTCAATCACGTATGGAAGGCCACCGACTCAACCGCACCGAAGCGCCACCATTTATCAAAATTGGCCGAGCGGTACGTTACCTAAAAGAAGATTTGGATAACTGGTTAGATCAGCACCGCAAACAGGCACACCTCAGCTATGGAGAGCGTGAGCATGCCTAAGCTGAATAAACATCAACAATCGGTTATCCGTGCGATGCAAGCGGGCCATTGGTTTGAGCTATGTGCCGATTATCGCGTCAATCAGGCCGGATACATTGGCTCAACAGGGTTTGATATGAAATTAAACCCACGCACAGTCTTTAAGCTCTATCGAGAAAAGCTCATCACGTACCGAACCACCTACCCCTACGGTATTAAGTGGTATGTTTTTGAGCTCACACCAGCAGGGAGGGCATTAGATGTTAGCCATTCCTGAAACTGAATTTGCTCAAATTGACTGGGATGATAAGGCGTTCGTGAAAGAGCGCCTTTGTCGCTTGCCGGATAAAGCGCAAAAAATCCTGTTCAAACATTATCGCGCCATTTCCAACAAGCAAGCGCGAAACACCTACCTACGCGAGCTCACCGACAGCCTGATGAGCAAGCTCACCGTGTCGCCCGAAAAGCTAAACCTCAATATCTCAGAAGATGCCTTGCGAGAAGAGGCGGAAAACCTTGTTGATTCCGCACTGGCGATTAGGCGTGAATTAATGGGGGACGAACAGCAAACAACCGCTACCCTACACGCCCTTTGTGCCAGCTTTGGCGTGCTGCCTCCCGATGAGGAAAAATACACCCTAGAAGGTCGGCTGCGTCGTATGTCCGATAAATCATGGTGGCTGCGCAAACTTCGAAAAGCCCAGCGCAAGAACATTGAAACCGTGATGCGACACCTCAATGAGGTGAATCGTCGCAAGTCTATCTACTGCTCTGAAGAAACCTTAAGCGCCCGCGCTTCTCAGAAGTTTCACCAAGAGCAATACCTTGCAAATACGACTGTTACCAATCAACTAGGACAAAGTTTTAGCCTGCTAGAGTTGTCGAAAAAAGGCGTCGCTGATCCGAAAATTCGCAAAACTGAGCTCATGGTGAGGGCGCGAGGTTTTGAAGACCTAGCCAATGAGCTCGGCCATGTGGCGACCTTTCTCACTATTACTTGCCCGTCTAAATACCACCGCAGCTATGCGACAACGGGCGATGAAAATCCAAAATGGGGAGGCTATACGCCTGCTGAGGCTCAGGATTATCTCAATGATATTTGGAAGCTTATGCGTGCCAAGCTACAGCGCGAGGATGTGCGATTCTATGGCTTTCGGGTTGTGGAGCCACAGCACGACGGTACACCCCATTGGCATTTATTGTTGTTCGTCGAACCTGCCCACTATGACACCCTCATCACTACCATGAGAGATTACGCTTTACGGGAAGATGGCGACGAAACAGGCGCCGAACAGCACCGCTTTACGGAAGTGAAGATTGACCCTAACAAGGGCTCAGCAACGGGGTATATCGCGAAATACATTTCAAAGAACATCGACGGTGATCATCTTGATGCAGGTATCTACGGTGAAGACCCGAAATGTGCAGCGGCGCGCGTCGATGCATGGGCGGCATGTTGGAGCATTCGCCAGTTTCAACAACTGGGAGGATGTTCGGTGACGGTTTGGCGTGAATTACGCCGCTTAAAGGCAATGATGGCAGAAAGTCAGCTAGTGCAGGACATTCACGACGCAGCCGACAAAGGCAACTGGAAAAGCTTTACAGATCTGATGGGTGGCGTATTCTGCAAGCGCACAGAACAAGCTATAGCCCCTCATTATGAGCTAGCTTTTGATAGTGATACAGGCGTGGTGAAAACGTCCATGTACAGCGAAGACGAGCTTTTAAAGGTGCTTAAAGGCATCTCTGCAGGCGGAAAGGCAATCATCACCCGAACCAACGAATGGCATCTGTCTTGAAGACAGATGCGCTTTTACTTGGAGTTCTGTGAATAACTGTATTTTTGGAAATTTGATATGGTCAACGCCGAACAAACTCCAAAGCCTCGCACAGGCGAAGATGAAATGGGGAAGCTTTCAGGTAACTGCTGGCAAAGCTGAGCCCAACAAGGCGCAGAGCGTGGACTACCTTAGTAGGAGGGATTGCTGAAGTTTTTTAAGTGTTTTTCTTGATGTAAGCACGAAGATGAGCCCTTGCCGTTGATTCAGGCTTAAGGCCTCTTAGCTCAGTGTCACTAGTGCTCCCATCTGGCAGATAAACCGTGAGCACATCATCAAAGATTGAATATTCTGCCGTATAGACGACACCTTCGTGTTCTATCGATATTTCTTCGTTCATTCTTTCTCTCCTATTCTGCTTGCAAGCCTTGCCAGTTTTTTAGAGACTTGACCATACAAAACCCTCCATCTCGATACTCTTTGCGCCACTTGGATAGATTGAATAGATATCAAGAGCCCCTGTAACCGACTTCATTGTTCGATGTATGTCCAGTAAAACGAGTTAAGTCCAGAATCACTCTTAAACTTCCTGCTATGCATTTTTTACAGCGTCAAAAAGACTTTTCTCACTCTCAGTCAAAGGAAGTTCAGACAATTTGGGTTCTATTGCAATTTTATACTTTTTAGGAAGTTCATTGATTAGACAATATAACCAAGCTAGCTTTAGTTCATCTCTATGCATTTCATTTACAACCTGATCTATTAAGTTGAGTTCAATTTTCAGTAAACTACGTTTCCATTGGGCCATTTCATTTAAGTTAGTGTTTTTCAGAACATCATCAACTGTTGGTTTCCCATCTTTGGTTAACTGCTTAACTGCATTCGGCCACAACCATTTTAAAAACTCATATCCTTTATTCGTATAGCCACCGCTATATGCAGACTTGTATGTTCTCATCAATTGGATATGATCTTCGATAGTATATTTAGGTCTAGCATGTCTATGCTGAAAGATCGTATATATGACTCCATAAAGAGCAATAAAGACAGCAGTAGTACCACCAGAAAATGACCCTAGGTTTGCCCAAGATGATGCGTCGATAGGAACTCCAAATTTAAATACAAAAACGCCAGATGTCAGAAAAACTATCAAAAGTAGCACAGCTATATGTTTAAACAATTTATTTTCCTCTGATACGCATAACGTCTAGATCTGCGGTAAAAATAGAGCGCAGTGGAAATTTTCGCGACAGCAGCGCTTGTTAAATGCTTGATATCATGAACTTGAGAACAAACCCGTTAAATTTATTACTCGGCCAGTTTTCTACCTCCAACACGACTGTTTTACCTTCTATTTCTTCAGCATATGGATCACAACATGAAATAGCAATTTTCATCTCTTCGGATAAAGAACGGCCTAAGCTAGAGGTAGTCAGAACCTCCGCCATCGATTCTAACTTCTCACATGCCTGACGAGTTCTGGCAGCGTCATTCACGTTTACTTTAAGCTTAAGAAGCTTCGCGGCATCTTCAGAACCTTCAACATAATAAGCAATATTGTCAGGGATAACACCATCACTAAATTCTACCATTGGAGATGAAGCAAACCAGTTTTCTTCGAATAGCTTATTGTAAGACCCAGTACTAAGCCCTTCACATAAAAGAAATTCCTTTGCCAGAGAGGGGCTCCACCCTAAGTCAGCAGGAACATCCATAGGATTTGATTCCGCTTTCCTTACCTTTAACATGTGTCTAAAGGACTCTACTAAATCATCGTGTGATTCAACGTTTATCCTTGCGACATGGTATGCCCAACGGTCAAGTAAACTCATTCGAAAGTTAAATAAAATTATCGAATATATTTTCGCCAAATTTCTATACAGGTTATTTTTAATGGAAAATTGCAAACGAATAAAAACCTGTTCATACGTTGAGTAAACCAACATAAAGAATACAAATGGCAAATAGAAGAGCGTAAGCAATGGTGGAATAAAGAAGTCGTAAGCCGTGTTCTCGTTACCAAACTCACTAAAGTTCGTGGTCAACATATATAACGAGTATACGATCAAGATAATGCCAAATATAGATAGAAAATACTCAAGTAGAATTTTGACTTGATGATATTTTCTGTCCGTTTCAGCGATAGCTGTCATGGCACCGATCAACATAAAAACTGGCACCAAGATAATCTCAATCCAAACAGGAAAAGTATACACACCCAAAACAAATTGAAGGATCGTCAATAATTTTAAATTATCTAGCACTGAATTCTTGAAGAAACTTTTATCTTTCTTAATCGATTCGATCTTAAAAAGGGACATAAAACCAACAGATATGGACCAAAATATGGTATTTTTTATCTGTTCAGTATTCCACAAGTCCATTTCAAACAGGAAGTAAACAACAAACATCATATACGCGACCATCAAGCCGAGTACTGACATAATCTGCTTTACAAAGAACGCCGATAATAAGTGTTTAAATGAGCTTCTGACTTCAACCATCTTGGGAGACAGAAGCGCATAAGCTGAAATTGCTAGCAGCCAAAACCCTATTGCAATCTCTCGATTGTTAAAAATATCCACGCAACTCCTTCAGCATTTAACGCCGCAATAACCGGCGCGAGGAACGAGCGTCCGGCGCCGCAGGCGCGTAGTTAATTGCTTGGTTATGCCTGCTTGTCATCAGTGTCAGGAACTGTCTGGTATGTATGCCAATCAGTGATGAATAGTTTCAAAAAGTCATCTTCGGTTAAAACCGTATCAACGTAGCCAAGGTCACGGCGAAGCACCACCATCAACTTACCGAGTGTCCGTAGCAATTCTATTCCGTCTAGCTCACCTCTGCTGGATTTAGCTTTCCACTCGCCATAGTCTCTTACCGCCTCATCTGAGGCAAAGAAAAAAAGGCCAGTGCCCAGCTCCATCACTTGTGAGTTCAGCTCATTGATAGCCTTAGCATTCTGCGATTTGACCTTTACAAGGAAATCTTTATCTGTAAGCATTTTCCTTTGTAAATTACCGAACTTTATAAAATGCTCTGACTTTTTCGCCTGCAGCTCTGTATGAGCTATTTTCAAAAGCTCCAATTCGGCGGCAAGAGTGGCCCGCAAATTCTCAATTTCACTCGACAACTCTTTTTGGAGTAATTGCTCCTGCCGTCGATGCATCGAGTCCGGCAGACCTTTTAACCATAGCCAGATCAAACCTGCTCCAACCAAGAATCCAATCTGAAGCAATAAGATTACTATATCCATACTTACCTACCTGGACTTGGGAAGGGCATAACGAATGACATGGATTCCCCCTCTTGAAGATCTGCCAAACTTAGGTGCGGCCTTTATTACCGGAGGTAACCATGTCTGCTCAATTCTTTTGTGGCGTTGATCTCGCCAAGCACCACTTTTCTCTTCACGCGGTAGATGACCACGGAAAAGTCATTCGCCATAAATCCATTTCACGCGCTAAACCACTGACTAAATTAGCAAATATTCCTACGATGTGCATAGGTATTTAAGCCCTTAGTGGAACATATTATTGGGCCAGAGAATTCAACAAGCTCGGCCACGATACCCTCATCATGGCCGCAAAGTACGTCGGTCCTTATCGCAAAAAAGAAAAATGACCTTAGCACAGGAGAGCAAACCAGCAAAAACCACATCGTTAACGTAACGTATTGAAGTGAGTCCTTATCTACTCACTTCTTGGCTGCGCTCGCGCTGAAAAAGGTGCCAGACGCAGCACCTACCTATACGCATTCGTGCTATTTACTTAATAAAGAAACGGGCTTATTCAACACCCAAATAAAGTGTCGGCTGCGCGATACTTATTCTTATTTGTTATATTTTAATATTCGATGAAGATCATATGCTCATAAAATTAATCATATTTAGTTATTTCCGTACTATGATGATTTCTCGTTTTATCTTTATAGTCTTTCAACGCTGAATCTGTCATTTTAGAGTGTTTTACAACAGACGCCAGAAATTCTTCTGTTGGACTGCGATCAGTCATTATTGACGTTGCTGTACCTTGTGGAACAACAATATATGCATATTTTTTCAGGTGTCTTAACCTGTAACTAAATAATTCCGGATCAGTTTCTATTATTTCACTACCATTATCAAAGTAGCCGTTTTCTACTTCTGTTGGTTCAATATATTTATCACCCCAAAGAACCGCATGGTCACGATAATTAATATCAACATTTCTTTCTATATGACAACCATTATTATCGACAATATCAAAAGGCTTCTCTGGAGAGACAAGTATAACGAAGAAATTCTTGTATAGAAAATGGCTRTCTTTATAAACAATCAACTGTTCAATCGTTAACTCTTCTTGACCACAAAAAAGCCACTTGTTTTCTCCCTCTAGTTTTATTAGAGGTTGATATGTATTATCACCACCATCCAAATTCATGTACCAAAATTCCTCTGCCTTGCAAATAGAATTAAAGTTTTTAATAAATCTTTCAATTTCTTTTGATTCAGTTGCATGATAATAATTACGTATCTTAGGGAATGAACATCTAATAGCTTCATCTATATCATACATTTTCTTCCAGATATTTCTTTCTGGCACAGCGTTTAATTTATCATTAAACTCCTTAATATCATTGATAGATTGAAACCTAGATTTAGGATCATCCCTTAGACAAACCTCAACAATTTGGTCTAAATTATTCAAATTTTTTAAAGGTTCTGAACTAGAAAATCTTTTTCTTCCTAACCCTCGAATACTAGAACCAGTTAAATACCATTGGATAACTTGTCCAATTGAATAGATATCACTAGCCTCTGTTATTTTAGTCTTACTATCCACCTGTTCAGGAGCGCTAAATGAATAATTAGCAAGTCTCTCTGAAGGTTTTGTTTTAGACTCTTTTGCAAAGTTTTCTTCATCAAAATGAGCGATACCTAAATCACCTAAAACAAATTTATTATTGGAATAGAAAATGTTTTGCGGCTTTATATCTCGATGGATAATATGATGATCATTCAAATGTTTAACAGCTCTTACCAAGTCTAAAAATAACTTCCATCCCTTTTCATTTTTTATCTCATCGCTTTCTTCAACAATAGAACCCATATTACTCAAAGTACTAGGGTAATATTCCATTATTATAATATAGTACTGGCTTTCATTTAGTGAAACAAAATCAAAGTGATACGATTGCGCAAGGTTCTGGTGAGTAGGAATTTGCATAGCGCAAAAGTACTCATCTTTAAAACGTTTTTCTTTACTTTCACTACTAGGCTTCAAGAATTTTATAGCAAATTCAACCCCATTCTTTTCGAAAAGAAATACAAAACCATTCCCACCTTCACCTAATTGTGTGCGTACGCGCGATTTCCCAAAACCGTTATCCGCACTCTCCTCTACCTAACCAGCTGTTACCAATAGAATTTCTCACCTCTAACGGATATTGCTCTTCCGCGAAAGTGTGCATGCCGCCTATCTCTACTCAGGAATTCACACTATCCCCAAGCGTCAAGCTATAACCGCATGATTTATAGACTCTTTTAATCATCCATTCTGGGATAGTGTGAATCGGTCGCAGATAAGCGTGCACGCTTTTGGCTGTCTCTAGCCGATAAGCTGGTTAAGCATCCAGTATTTAGCCATGCTACCGCCGATCAGTTGTCGGCACCTAACAAGCCATCATATTGGCAAATTTGTAGATGAGTGTATCAAGCCGTGTGTGGGTTTTCGTGCGCTGTTATCCAAAATGTTAGATGGCACATGTTTTGTGATATGGGTACAAAAGGCGGACTGTTCGAAAGCTGTGCTTAAGCGAGCTATCACTAATATCGAACCTGAGAATGGGTATGGCAGGTGGAGAGTGCGAATCCAAAGGACGTTTAAGAGCGATTAATTTGCTACATATATGCTACACAGCAAAATAAAAAGCAAAAGGCCTGAGTGGTTACTAACCTCTCAGGCCTTTCTATGACTGGTGGCCCCTCCCAGACTTGAACTGGGGACCAATCGATTATGAGTCGACTGCTCTAACCACTGAGCTAAGGGGCCGAGTGGGTTGGGATTATAGGGGATGCCCGACAGGGTGTCTAGCTGTAAGGGGGGTGAATTCAGTATGCTTTTTGAGCACTTAGCGCGGTAAAGCCAAAACAAGCGCCGCCAATGTGGCGGCACTCACGCTTTGCTTACTTAGGTTGTCTTCGCCTTACTGCATCGCAGGGTCTTGGCTGGTGTCGTCGGCTGGCCAAGTGTTCTCTTCTTCAGCAGGCCAAGTGCTGTTGTCTTCTTCTGGCATCGGCTGGGTATCACAGTCGGTGCTTCCGTCTGGGCAGGTCACAGCAGGCTGTCCGTTTTCTGGCTGCATTGGCTCATCGTTTGCCATAGCAGGGCCGGCTAAACCAACCATCATCATCAATGCGCTTAGGGTGAGTGCTTTGTTGTGTGCTTTCATCACTTTCTCCTTCGTTTTTGTCGTTGCCCTTGAGGACAAAATCAGTATCTCGCGATGCCAGCGGTGTTCTGTCATTGAGACGCTATGGCTTGGTAAAAGGCGCGCGGAGTTTGTCGCCGGTTTTTTAGGCGTGTCAGCTGTCGTTTAAAAAGCCCTCCCCCGGTCAGAAAAACATCAGAATGATAGATTTTTGGTCAACATGTTGCGCTTTCGTGGGGCAATAGGCTTGCATCCCATCGTCTCTCCCCTTACTATCCAAAAGAATAATTAAACATTTTTATTGGTTTTATATTCACAAATAAGCCATAAACAGGGATAGATATGAAAAGCAACCTCTACCAACACTCACTGCTCACTCTGTTAGATCTGTCCCCGTCGCAGATCCAAGATTTGGTGGACGACGCTGCGATGTTAAAAGCGGCGAAGGCCAATGGTGAAGAAGTTGCCCGTCTAAAGGGTAAGAATATTGCGCTGATTTTTGAGAAAACCTCGACGCGCACGCGTTGCGCCTTTGAGGTTGCTGCGTTTGATCAAGGCGCACAGGTGACCTATCTCGGCCCAAGTGGTACGCAAATTGGCCATAAGGAAACCATCAAAGATACCGCGCGCGTGCTGGGAAGAATGTACGATGGCATTCAGTATCGCGGTTTTGGGCAAGATGTAGTGGAAACCTTGGCAGCCTACGCGGGCGTGCCGGTTTGGAATGGACTAACGGATACCTTTCACCCCACCCAAGTCCTTGCTGATCTGCTCACCATGCAAGATCACAGTGACAAGCCGCTTAATCAAATCGCCTTTGCCTATTTGGGGGATGCGCGCAATAACATGGGCAATTCCTTGCTGGTTGGGGCCGCTAAAATGGGAATGGATGTACGTCTGATTGGACCCAAAGCTTATTGGCCCGAAGAGAGTTTGGTTGCGCGTTGCCAAGATATTGCCGCCAGCACTGGCGCGTCGATCACCTTAAGTGAAGAGACTGCCGCGGTGGAAGGCTGTGATTTTGTGTATACAGATATTTGGGTATCGATGGGCGAGCCCGAGTCGGCATGGGCACAACGAGTGGCCGCGCTTACGCCTTATCAAGTAACGCCAGCCTTGATGCAAGCGACACAAAACCCTCAGGTAAAATTTATGCACTGCCTGCCCGCGTTCCATAATGATGAGACCCAAGTGGGCAAGCAAGTGGCTGAACAATATGGATTAAATGGCCTAGAAGTGACTGAAGAGGTGTTTGAATCTGCGCAGTCGATCGTCTTTGATCAAGCAGAGAATCGCATGCATACCATCAAGGCTGTGATGGTCGCCACACTCGTAAAACCACAGGCGTAAACGATTGCACTTTTGCTTGCACCCCACAAAAAGGCGCGTATAATTCGGCCAGATTTCATTACACGGCCAGTCGATATGTTTGTTATTCCTCCCACAAACAGCGCGCTATCCGCCCCTCAGGGGGACAGCACCCGCATTGGTCGTGATCGTAAAAACCTCCGTTTCGGAGGTTTTTTTTTGCCTGTAGCACACTGCAAAGAAAGGGACTCGCGTTATGGCCAATACCCTGTATAACAAACACATTATTTCCATTCCCGAGCTCAGCCGCGACGAGCTGGAGTTAATCGTTGCCACGGCGGGCGAACTCAAGGCACGCCCTAACCCGACGCTGCTAAAAAATAAGGTGATTGCCAGCTGCTTCTTTGAAGCCTCCACCCGCACACGCTTGTCGTTTGAAACGGCCATTCAACGCCTAGGCGGCTCGGTGATTGGCTTTCCCGATGGCGGCAATACCTCATCAGGTAAAAAGGGTGAAACCTTGGCTGACTCGGTGCGTGTGATTTCATCGTATGTGGATGGCTTTGTGATGCGTCATCCAAAAGAAGGCGCGGCCCGTTTGGCCTCAGAGTTTTCGGAAGGTGTGCCTGTGGTGAATGGCGGCGACGGCGCGAACCAGCACCCGACCCAAACCTTGCTGGATTTATTCTCCATTTATGAAACCCAAGGTCGTCTGGATAACCTCAACATTGCCATGGTCGGCGATCTGAAGTATGGCCGTACCGTACACTCCCTCACTCAAGCCTTGTCCAAGTTTGAAGGGAACCGTTTCTTTTATATCGCCCCCGATGCGCTCGCCATGCCCGAGTATTTGCTCGATGAGCTCACCGCGGCGGGCCACCCTTACAGCCTGCATAGCAGTATTGAAGAAGTGGTGCCTGAGTTAGATGTGCTGTACATGACCCGTGTGCAAAAAGAGCGCTTCGATGAGTCAGAATACGCCCATATCAAAGCTGCGTTTATCCTAAACGCTGCCATGTTGCGTGATGCGAAACCCAATATGAAAGTGATGCACCCACTGCCACGGGTGGATGAGATTACCGTGGATGTCGATAAAACCCCGCACGCGTATTACTTTGAGCAAGCCGAAAATGGCGTCTACGCGCGCGAAGCACTATTGGCCTTGGTGTTAAATGAACAAGTGGAAGGAGTCGCCTAATGAACACTGATAGCAAACTACAAGTAGAAGCGATTCGCAACGGCACTGTGATTGACCATATTCCAGCGCACATTGGCTTTAAGATCCTCAACCTGTTTCAGATGCATGGCAGTGAAGAGCGGATCACCATTGGCTTGAACTTGCCCTCTTCCGCGCTCGGCAGCAAGGATTTGATCAAAATTGAAAACGTGGTGATCAGCGAAGATCAAGCCAGCCAGCTGGCACTTTATGCGCCACAAGCGACGGTGAATCAAATCGAAGAGTATCAAGTGGTCGCCAAGCTGCCGCTGACATTACCAGAGGTGATTCAAGGCGTGTTCCGCTGTCCGAACAGTAACTGTATCACGCACGGTGAGCCTGCAGTGGTCAGTAGCTTTCGAGTGTTAACCGAGCAGCAAGATGTCAAACTGCGCTGCAAATACTGTGAAAAGGTCTTCTCTCGCGAGATCATGACCGAAAATCACTAAGCACTCGTTATCCGTGCCGACTAGCCCTTGGTGAGGAATATCAAGGGCAACAAAAAAAGCCAGCTTAATGCTGGCTTTTCTAATCAAGCGATCGGGCTGTTTCAATAAACAGCGATGAGATCGGTTATTTCACCACAGTCAGGGTCGGTTTCCCTTTTTTCGCCGGGGCGGTTGGGATCTCATCCTCTTCGCCTTGTGGCAACGCTTCCGGATCGTCGACGCTATCGACCGACACCAACGATGGCTCGTCATCATCGATGTTCAGTTCATCAAAGGCTCCCGATGCCATCTCTTCATCTTCTGGCGAGGCATACGCAGGCTCCATTTCAAACATGGTGCCGGCGCCGTTTTCGCGAGCATACAATGCCATCACGGCCGCCATCGGTACATTGACCTGTTGTGGACGTCCGCCAAAGCGGGCATTGAAACTGACGAACTCGTTACCCAGCTCAAGGTTACCAACCGCGCGTGGCGCGATATTGAGAACGATTTGACCGTCTTTGACATAATCAAACGGCACCTGCACGCCCGGCAAGGTTGCATCAACAACCATGTGCGGAGTGAGCTCGTTATCGAGTAACCAATCATAAAAAGCACGCACCAAATAAGGGCGGCGTGGTGTCATCGAGAATTCTGATGTAGACATTATTGACCCGTTAGTCGCATTTCACGTTCAGCTTCTGTCAGTGAGGCGAGAAATGAATCACGCTCAAACAGACGCGTCATGTAGTCTTTGACTTCTTTAGAGCCTGGGCCTGCCAGCTCAATGCCCAGAACAGGCAAACGCCACAGCAGTGGTGCAAGATAGCAATCAACAAGGCTAAACTCTTCACTCAAGAAGTACGGGCTTTCCGCAAACACAGGCGCCAGTGCCAGTAGCTCTTCGCGCAGTTGTTTACGTGCCTTGTCGGCCTCATCAGCACTACCGTGGCTGATCTTTTCAACCAAGGTATACCAGTTACGTTTGATGCGATACATCATCAAACGGCTTTGCGCACGCGCAACAGGGTAAACTGGCATCAATGGCGGGTGAGGGAAACGCTCATCCAAGTATTCCATGATGATGTCTGCGTTATACAACGCAAGTTCACGGTCCACCAAGGTCGGAACAGAGTTATAAGGATTCAGATCAACCAAGTCCTCTGGCAGATTGTTCGGATCTACCAACTCAATTTCTACACTGACACCTTTCTCTGCGAGGACGATGCGTACCTGATGACTATAGAGATCAGATGCGTCAGAGAATAACGTCATCACCGAGCGTTTATTGGCAGCAACAGCCATCAACCCCTCCAGGATGTTCAATATCAATAGAAAGCAATGGGGACAAAGCGTCCCCATTGCGGATTAGCAACACACTAGATTAACCGATCAGTGCACATCGCGCCAATATTCTTTCTTGAGTAGGTAACCCAAGATAAGGAATATCACGAAGAAGCCAATCACCCACCAACCTAGTTGCTGGCGCTCTAACTTCACAGGCTCGCCGGCATACTCAAGGAAGTTAACCAGATCACGCACGGCATTGTCGTACTCGCCGGAGCTGAGCTCGCCGTTGCCATCAGACTCTAGGCCAACGAACTCTTCAACCATTTTACCGTCAACCATACGTTGATCGTAAACCTTACGCGGTGTCCCTTGTAGCTCTTCGAGCACGTGTGGCATACCGACGTTAGGGAAGACCACGTTGTTCACGCCAAATGGACGAGAAGGGTCARCGTAAAACGAACGCAAATAGGTGTATAGCCAATCGACACCACGCACGCGCGCCACCAAGGTGAGGTCTGGCGCTGGGGCACCAAAATATTTGGCACCCGATTCTTGCGACATGGCGTTTTTCATCAAATCCCCGTACTTGGCGTTTTTGTCGAAGATGAGGTTATCTTCCATCAAGTCTTTCGGGATGTTGAGATCTTCAGCCACACGCTGATAGCGCTGATATTGCGTGGCGTGACAACCAAAGCAGTAGTTCATAAACAGCTTGGCACCACGTTGCAATGAGGCTTTGTCCGTTAAGTCGTTGTTGGCATCGTCCAAATGAACATTACCACCGGCGGCCATCGCCAAAGAGGGCAACAGCGCGCATAACATTACAATCCATTTTTTCATTTGAATGTCACCCTCTCTGGTAGCGGTTTTGTTGCTTCATTTTTGCTGTAGAAGAACAACAGCACGAAGAACATGAAGTAACAGAAGCTGAAGATCTGCGCCAGCAAGGTATAGGTTGGCGTCGCAGGCAACGCACCGAGAATGCCCAGAGCGATAAAGGCAATCACGAATTGCACAATGTTCGCCAAGTGCAACTTGCTGCGGTAGCGGTATGAGCGCACGCGACAGCGGTCAAGCCATGGCAACAAGAACAGCACCACAATCGATGCACCCATGGCGATAACCCCAATCAGTTTGTCTGGAATCGCACGCAAAATCGCATAGAAAGGCGTGAAGTACCAAACCGGGGCAATGTGCTCAGGCGTCTTCAGCGGGTTCGCCGCTTCAAAGTTAGGTGGCTCAAGGAAATAGCCGCCCATTTCAGGGTTAAAGAAAATGACGTAGGCAAACAAGATGCCGAACACACCGATACCAATCAGATCTTTCACCGTCCCGTAAGGGTGGAAAGGGATCGAATCGATGATGTCATATTTCTTGGTGTAGTCAGGGTGGAACTTAAACTGTGACTGGTAATCGTCACCCATCTTGCCTTTTGGCAGTTTGGTATCGATACCGTCTGGGTTGTTTGAGCCCACTTCGTGCAGTGCCAGTACGTGAAGCACAACAAGCAACAGCAGCACAATCGGTAACGCAATCACGTGCAGCGCAAAGAAGCGGTTCAATGTTGCGCCAGAGACGACGTAGTCACCACGGATCCACAGGGTGAGGTCGTCACCGATAACCGGAATGGCACCAAACAGAGAAATGATAACCTGCGCGCCCCAGTATGACATCTGACCCCATGGCAGCAGATAGCCCATAAAGGCTTCGGCCATTAGCACCAAGAAAATCAACATACCGAACAGCCACAGCAGTTCACGAGGCTTTTGGTACGAGCCGTAAATTAACCCGCGGAACATGTGCAGATACACCACCACGAAAAAGGCCGAGGCCCCGGTGGAGTGCATGTAGCGGAGCAGCCAGCCGTATTCCACATCACGCATGATGTATTCAACCGACGCGAACGCGCCTTCTGCTGACGGCACATAGTTCATGGTTAGCCAAATCCCTGTAAGAATTTGGTTAACCAAAACAATCATGGCCAACACACCGAACATATACCAGAAGTTAAAGTTCTTCGGCATAGGGTATTCGGTCATGTGTTTACGGTACGCATTCATCGCTGGAATACGTTTTTCAACCCAGTTCAGGAAATTTTCCATTACGCATTCCCCTCATCTTGTCCCACGAGTATGCGCTTGTCGTCCAAGAACATATAAGGCGGCACCACCAAGTTAAGCGGCGCTGGAACACTTTGGAATACGCGTCCGGCCATATCAAACTTGGAACCGTGGCACGGGCAGAAGAACCCGGCTTTCACCCCACTCACCTGCTCGCTAAAGCTGTCTGGCAAATAGGTTGGTGAACAACCAAGGTGGGTACAAATACCAACCGCAACAAAGATTTCTGGCTTGATAGAACGGGTTTGATTGGTTGCATACCCTGGCTGCTGAGGTTGCTCAGACGCGGGGTCACGAAGTCTGTCTTCAAACGTAGACAACTCTTCGAGTATTGCTTGGCTGCGACGGACCACCCATACAGGCTTTCCTCGCCATTCGACGCGGATCATCTGGCCGTCTTGCAGTTTACTGATATCGACTTCAACTGGCGCACCCGCGGCCTTTGCTTTGGCGCTTGGGTTCCAGGACTTAATAAAAGGCACGGCAACTGCTACGGCCCCTAAACCGCCAACAACTGACGTCGTCGCAGTCAGGAAACGGCGTCGGCCGGTATTCACTGGCGCATTGCTCATCCAACATTCTCCCATGTGCTCCCGCTTGGATTTTTATTGTGTCCTTTGCGTCCATGGAGCGTACGGCTAACTCAAAAACGAATATGTAATAACGGCTGACCGGGATCAGTTCGATTAAATCTTAGCTGCTATTACGTCGGCTAGATGATAGAGAAAACCCTACTTTTTGACAAGATAAAGCTACCTTTTTGTAACAAATGTGAGCGGTGTGCACAGAATTAAGGAAAGGGTAATAGAAATGTTGGAAAATGCGTGCTTATACGCTGTTTTGAAAGGAAATATATTTGTAAGCCGTTTGGTGCAAAAATAAAAAAAGCCCGGTGTAACCACCAGGCTTTTTGAGGCAAATATTGCTCGGGCGTAAATTAACGCTTCGAGAATTGTGGGCGACGACGTGCTTTGCGCAGACCCACTTTTTTACGCTCAACTTTACGCGCGTCACGAGTCACGAAGCCAGCTGCACGTAGTGCAGGACGTAGAGACTCATCATATTCCATCAGTGCACGAGTGATGCCGTGACGGATAGCGCCCGCTTGACCAGAGATACCACCACCAGAAACGGTAATGTACAGGTCCAGCTTGTCGATCATCTCAACCAACTCTAGTGGCTGACGAACAACCATGCGAGCAGTTTCGCGACCAAAGTAAGTGTCCAGAGAACGCTTGTTGATCTCGATGTTACCGCTGCCCGGCTTGATGAATACACGAGCTGCGGAGCTTTTGCGACGACCAGTGCCGTAGTATTGTTCTGCCATTGCTWTATTCCTCTTAGATGTCTAGTACTTGCGGTTGTTGTGCCGCGTGCTTGTGCTCAGAACCCGCGTAAACTTTCAGTTTACGGTACATCGCACGACCTAGAGGACCGCGAGGCAGCATGCCTTTAACGGCTTTCTCAATAACCAGCTCAGGTTTTTGCGCGATCAGCTTCTCGAAGCTGATTGACTTGATGCCACCTACGTAGCCAGTGTGGCTGTAGTACATTTTGTCAGACGCTTTGCGGCCAGTTACAGTAACTTTCTCAGCGTTGATAACAACGATGTAGTCACCGGTGTCAACGTGAGGGGTGTATTCTGGTTTGTGCTTACCACGCAGACGAGATGCAATTTCAGTAGCCAGACGGCCCAGAGTTTTGCCTTCAGCGTCTACAACGTACCAGTCGCGTTTTACAGTTTCTGGTTTAGCAACGAAAGTTTTCATGCTAATGATTACCCGATTTAATAAGTTTCACTTAAGGAGCCGAAGCTCCCACTGTTAAGAGTCCATACAACACCCCTTCGAGTGGTGGTACCCTCGGCCTAAGCCTTTCAACAGTAACGGTGGGTTGCGGGATTATAGGGAAGAGTGGAGAAAAAATCACCTCTTTTTCAAAAAAAATCCCACCAAAATGCGCAACTGGTTATTGTTTAGCAATCGCTTGATGCGCAAAGCGCCAACAGGTGCGCGACAGCCTATGGTAAGTGCGCCAATGCAAGGTATTCGTGGCTTTGCATCTCGATAAGGCGTGACTGACAACGTTCAAACTCAAACCGCAATCGCTCGCCTGCATAGAGGCTGTCCATCGGCACCGCCGCAGAAATGATCAGCTTAACGTTACGCTCGTAAAATTCATCCACTAGGGCAATAAAACGGCGGGCGGCATCTTCTTGATTAGCCTGAAGTTGTGGCATATCGGCCAGCAATACCGTGTGATACAAACGCGCCAATTCCATGTAATCGGTTTGGCTACGTGCGGACTGACACAGCTCAGCAAAACTAAAATGCGCGACACCATCACCATTTTCGATGGTTTGCAGCGCGCGGTGGTTCACGTCAATCACATCATCGCGCACCCCACCCTCGCCATTGAGCTTACGAAAGTAGTCGTCCATTTTGGCACGGGCACTGTCCCCCAGGGGGTGATGAAAAATGTCTGCTTGCGTGAGGGTGCGAAGACGATAATCCACCCCAGAGTCAACGTTCACCACCTCGCAATGCTGATTGATTAAATCGATCGCAGGTAAAAACCGCTGTCGCTGAAGCCCGTTGCGATATAACTCGTCTGGCACAATGTTTGACGTGGCCACCAGCGTGATACCGCGTGCAAACAGGGCTTCCATTAAGGTGCCGAGGATCATCGCATCGGTGATATCAGAGACAAAAAATTCATCGAAACACAAAACGCGCGTCTCTTGGGCAAATTTGTCCGCGATTTGCCAAAGCGGATCGGCCTCACCATCTAACGCTTTTAACTCTTGGTGTACCCGATGCATAAACCGGTGAAAGTGCATGCGCATTTTTTTTTCAAAGGGCAGCGCATGGAAAAAGGTATCCATCAGATAGGTTTTACCGCGTCCGACGCCGCCCCAAAAATAAAGCCCTTTGACCGGTGTAACCGGCTCAGGAGTCGATTTACGCCATGGTAGCCATGCACGTTTGTCTGGCTTAGGCGCAACCACAGGTGTGTRCAGTAAGCGGTGGTAGAGCGCATCGAGTTTCTCAACGGCCATGCGCTGTGCGGGGTCTTCGATAAAATCGTTTTGGGTCAGATCGTTATTATAATGTTCGAGCGGCGTCATTCCTTGAAAGCCTCGTGTTATTCGCCTGCCTTGATAGTACCACGTCAGACGATTGCCATGTATAGTGAGCAGCAATCACCAACCTTCACCTTTCTCAATACAGTGCGCTAAAGTTGAAGCAAGCAGACGCGTTTCGCTTGTCTTTTTAGGCGGGAAAATGGTATCTGTGGTTGGTCAACTTGTGACTACAAGGAGCAGTTATGGCCTGGATTAATAGCCTGATCTTTCTCATCATCGGCGTAGCGGTTGGCTTTTTAATAGCCCGCATGACTACGCGTGACCTCAAACAACAAAAAGATTTAAAAAGGGAGCTGGAAAAGTCACGTTACGAGCTGGAGCAATATCGCCAAGAATTGGTCGATCATTTCGCCCAAAGTGCTGACCTGCTCGATACCATCTCGAAAGATTACAGCAAGCTGTACCAGCATATGGCAAAAACGTCTTCCGATCTGATGCCTAATTTACCCGAGCAAGATAATCCTTTTGCGAAGCGCTTGGGCAAGATCACCGAGATTAAAGAAACCACTGACAGCGACCAACCGCCACGCGATTACTCTGACACTGGCTCTGGGCTATTGAAAGGGGAAGAAAAGACGCGCGCGAGTTGATCAAGGATTGAACTTTTTAAGATAGGCCCCACTCTTATCCATACTCGGACAATCGGAGTGAGTCTATGATGAAAAAGTCTTTACTAGCGATTAGTGTTGCCGCGTTGACCCTTGGCGCGGCATTTTCTCCTCTTCCTAGCCATGCGGCACTTCCTCAAGCGGTGAGCGGTCAAACCATGCCTAGCTTAGCGCCAATGCTTGAGAAAGTTTCTCCTGCCGTGGTCAGTATCGCTGTCGAGGGTAATAAAGTTTCGAAACAACGTGTTCCTGAAGCGTTTCGTTTTTTCTTTGGCCCCAACATGCCTTCTGAGCAAGTCCAAGAGCGCCCATTCCGCGGGTTAGGCTCTGGCGTCATTATCGATGCGGACAAGGGCTACATTGTTACCAACCATCATGTGATTGACGACGCCGACCAAATTCGCGTCCAGCTGCAAGACGGCCGTGAATATGACGCTCGTCTAATTGGCAGCGATGAGATGTCAGACATTGCCCTGCTGCAACTAGATGACGCTGCGAAAAACCTCACCGCAATCAAACTGGCTAACTCAGACGCACTGCGCGTCGGTGATTTTGCCGTCGCGATTGGTAACCCCTTTGGACTGGGTCAAACCGTCACCTCAGGGATTATCTCTGCGCTCGGACGCAGTGGTTTGAATTTAGAAAACTTTGAAAACTTTATTCAAACCGATGCCGCGATTAACAGCGGTAACTCTGGCGGCGCTTTGGTCAACCTAAATGGTGAGCTGATTGGTATCAACACCGCGATTTTAGGCCCCAATGGTGGCAACGTTGGGATAGGTTTTGCCATCCCAGCCAACATGGCGAAAAGCTTGGTCGACCAAATTCTCGAATATGGCTCGGTACGCCGCGGCATGCTGGGCGTGACCGGCCGTGAGCTGACCTCTGAGTTGGCAGATGCATTTGGCCTTGCCACCAAACATGGTGCGTTTGTAAGCCAAGTGATGCCAGACTCTGCCGCCGAAGAGGCTGGCTTAAAAGCCGGCGACATTATTGTTTCGGTCAACGGTAAGAGTATCCGTACCTTTGGCGAGCTACGCGCAAAAATCGCGACCTTGGGCGCAGGCAAAGACGTTGAGCTGGGTGTGATCCGAGATGGCGAAACCATCACGGCCAAAACCACACTGAAAGAAGCGAGCCAGACGCAAGCCAAAGCCGATGACCTGCATAAGGCATTGAAAGGCGCTGAGCTGAAAAACCATGATGGCGATCCTGCCGGTGTAGAAGTCGCTGCGGTCGCGGAAGGGTCTTTGGCTGCGCGCTACGGGCTGCGCGAAGGGGATGTGATTGTCGGGGTGAACCGACATAAGGTCGAAAACCTCGGTGATTTACGTAAGATTTTGGAAGACAAGCCGAATGTGCTGGCTCTGAATATCGCTCGAGACAACGGCTCCTTGTATTTAGTGATCCGTTAATCCCGCCTTTGCATTACGCACAATGCCTGCCACTTGGCAGGCATTTTTTGTACAAAGCTCACCGCTTAGCATTTCCACAAACGATTGTTGCAATGCTATCCTCTAGCCTCGCAGTTGGCTTCGTTGAGGATAGCATTATTTATGCTGGCACTATTGGTTCGCTCCACGCTTATTGGCTTATTCACTGCCGCCCTAATTTTGGTTGCGGTGCCTGATCTACGCTCAGGCCTTTTTAGTGTTTCATCCTTGCCCGATTTTGATGACGTCCAACAGCCTGAACTGGTTTCATTCAGTTATGCGGTCAAGCGCGCCTCTCCCGCGGTGGTGAATATTTATACCCGCAATTACGTTCGCGGCGACCGTTTGCAGCTCAATACCCAAGGACTTGGCTCAGGCGTGATCATGAGCGCCAAAGGCTATGTGGTCACCAATTATCACGTCGTCGCCAAAGCGGATCAGGTGATTGTTGCACTGCAAGACGGCCGTATTTTTACCGCGCAAATGGTCGGTAAAGATCAACGCACGGATCTGGCGGTACTGAAAATCCCGGCTGAAAACTTACCCGTGATCCCGGTCAACCAAGACTATCAACCTGCCGTTGGCGATACCGTTCTTGCGATTGGTAACCCGTATAACCTCGGACAAACCACCACGTACGGCATTATCTCCGCCACGGGCCGCACTGGGATGAGCTTTTATGGCCGCCAAGACTTTCTGCAAACCGATGCCGCGATTAACCGTGGGAATTCCGGTGGCGCGTTGGTGAACAGCCGCGGTGAGCTGGTAGGGATCAACACCGCTTCGTTTCAGCAGGCAACCGATCTGGAAACCTACGGGATTTCCTTTGCCATTCCCTATCGCTTAACCGAAAAGATCATGAATAAATTAATTGCTGATGGGCGCGTGATCCGAGGCTACATTGGTATCGATGGTCGTGACGTCAATCCAGTGATGGCGCGCTTGCTTGATGCCGAGCAACAGCGCGGCGTAATGGTGGCGGACATGGATAAAGGCGGACCGGCAGAAAAGGCGGGAATTCAGCCGCAGGATTTGATCATTAAAATTAACGACAAACCGGTTAAAGGTGCCCGTGGAGCAATGGATATCGTCACCGATGCGCGTCCTGGCACAACGCTTTCGATTACCCTTATTCGCGATGGGGAGAGTTTAACCCTGCCGGTGACGGTCGGGAACGAGCCAGACAGCGACGAATAGTCGACGGCAACGCATCGTTAGCACACGCTGACGCCTCACAAAGACAAAAACGCCAGCCCAATCAAGGCTGGCGTTTTTTCGTTAATCTATCGCACGACGCGCTTACTCGCCGTCAATACGCTCGATTTTCGCGCCCAGCGCTTGCAGTTTATCTTCGATACGCTCATAACCGCGATCGATATGATAAATGCGATCCACCACGGTTTCGCCTTTGGCAATGCATCCAGCAATCACTAAGCTTGCCGAGGCACGCAGATCGGTGGCCATCACTTGCGCGCCACTGAGGCTATCGCAATCACCACACACCACGGTGTTGCCTTCTATTTCTGCATGTGCGCCCATACGTTGCAGTTCAGGCACATGCATAAAGCGATTCTCGAAGATGGTTTCGGTAATAATCCCGGTCCCTTTTGCCACCAAGTTCAGCAAGGTAAACTGTGCTTGCATGTCGGTTGGGAAGCCCGGATGCGGCGCGGTACGTACATTCACCGCTTTCAGTTCGCGACCGGTCATATCCAACTCGATAAAGTCATCGCCTGTGGTGACCTTAGCGCCAGCTTCTTCTAATTTATGAAGCACGGCTTCGAGTAAATCCGGTGAGGTATTGCGACAGACAATATGACCGCCTGAAACCGCCGCGGCCACCAAGAAGGTACCGGTTTCAATCCGATCTGCAACCACCGCATGTACGCCGCCGCCAAGACGCTCAACCCCTTCAATTTCAATCCGGTCGGTGCCTGCGCCTTTGACTTTCGCCCCAAGGGTGTTGAGGAATTTCGCCGTATCCACAATTTCTGGCTCGCGGGCGGCGTTTTCAATCACGGTCGTGCCTTCTGCCAAGGTGGCAGCACACATCACAGTGACGGTAGCACCCACGCTGACTTTATCCATCACAATGTGGGCGCCTTTTAGACGACCATCGACGGTGGCACGCACATAGCCTTCATCGAGTGTGATGGTGGCGCCAAGTTGCTCTAAGCCGTTAATGTGCAAATCTACCGGACGGGCACCAATCGCACACCCGCCGGGTAAAGACACTTCCCCTTTTCCGAAACGTGCGACCAAAGGGCCGAGCGCCCAAATCGACGCACGCATGGTTTTAACCAAGTCATAGGGGGCACACAGTTCCGTGATATCGCTTGCATCGACATGGACAGAGCCATTGCGGCTGACTTTTGCCCCAAGGCGCGATAATAGCGCCATAGTGGTATCGATATCGCGCAGTTTAGGCACATTGGCCACTTCAACAGGCTCTTCAGCCAACAGTGAAGCAAATAAAATAGGGAGAGCTGCATTTTTCGCGCCGGAAATGGCCACGTCACCTTTAAGCGGGCCATTGCCCGTCACTCGAAACTTTTGCATCTGACCCTCTTACAACTGCATCAGCTTTTTATCGCGCGCCCACTCTGCGGGGGTCATCGCTTTAATGCTCACAGCATGAATATCGTTACGCGCAATGTGCTCCATCAGCGGACCGTAGATGGTTTGCTGTTTTTTCACACGCGACATCCCGTCGAACATCTCTGCCACGGCAACCACTTCAAAGTGGCTTCCGTCGCCTTTCACGTGCAGCTCGTCTAGTGACAGAGCCGCGTCTAAAATGGCTTTAACTTCGCTCGCTTCCACCTTTAAACCCCTTCTTGATGCTCAGCATCGTCAAAAAATGCCTCGATGTTGCTTAGCGTCAACAACAGTTTGAGCTGCTCTGGCATGCCACTGTAGCGCACGGTCTGACCTTTCTCTTTCAAGGCTTTATCCAAGTGCAACAACATGGCCATGCCGGCAGAGTCGACGCGAGATAGCCCGCTTAAATCCAGGCTCAGCGCCGAATCATTGGGTAGCCACTGGCTACGCTGGCGCCAAAAAGCGGGCACTGTGTCACGATCTAACCGTCCTGACAAGTGGTAATGCTGTCCGCCGCTGGTAGTTAACTCGACACTCATGACTCGCCCTGTTTCTGTTTATCCTCGCGACGAATCGGTTTTGCTGCCAGTTCTTTGAGCTGTTCAATCACAGAATCAATGCCATCACGACGCAGCGGCGCTTTCCACTCTGATTGTTTAGATTGGATCATACTCACCCCTTCCGCCGTTACGTCATAGGCTTGCCAACTTCCTGTCCGAGTATTTTTACGCAGGCTGAAATCAAGGCGAATCGGCGGACGTGAGGAATCGGTGATATCCACGCGCACTTTAACAATCTTGTCGTCATCACCAATGGCTTGGTCACGTTGCACGTTAACATCTTGGTTGTCGTACTCGAGCAGGATTTGTGCGTAGGAGGCAATCATGTATTCGGTGAATGCCTCGGTGAATGCATCACGCTGTTCGGGGGTGGCTTGGCGATAATGCTGCGCACCTAGCACCAACGACGCCGCATAGCGGGTGTGGATATAGGGCAGTAGTTCGTCTTTGACCACGTCACGCAGCAAATCCGGATCGGCGCGGAACAAGGTGCGATCTTTACGCAGGCGAGTAAAGGTGTTGTCAGCCACTTGCTCAATCAACCGGTAGGGGTTGGTTTGGTCCACCGGCTCACTGGCATGCACAAACGAACTGACACTGGCGACAAACACGATCAGCGCTGATGACAGTGTGATCAAAACCTTTTTCATCTGATTACTCCTTATCGCCCACGCTATACAAGAACTGTCCAATCAAGTCCTCGAGTACCAGCGCGGATTTGGTGTCTTCTAGCTTACCGCCGTCTTCAAGGTAGCCAATGCCTAATGCTTCATCGACAAACCCAGGCGTAATACCAATGTACTGCTCACCGAGTAATCCTGCGGTGTAAATCGATGCCGAGCTCGACTCAGGGAAATATCCCGCACTACTGTTAATCTGTAGGGTGACTTTCGGCACATAGGTTTCTGCATTCAGCGAGATAGCGGTCACCTGACCCACGGTCACGCCCCCGACTTTGACCGGTGAGCGCACTTTCAGGCCACCAATGTTGTCAAACTCTGCGGTTAAGGTGTAAGTATCCGCTCGTCCCCAACGTTGAACATCCGCCACTTGGAACGCCAGCACCAATAATGCTGCAATGCCGGCGATGACAAAGCAGCCTACCCAAAATTCTGTTTTTCGACTCTGTTGCATGATTAATTCCCAAACATGAGTGCAGTAAGGACAAAGTCAAGGCCGAGCACGGCCAATGAAGAGTGCACCACAGTGCGTGTGGTGGCACGGCTGATACCTTCCGAGGTCGGCGTGGCATCGTAACCGTTAAACAGGGCAATCCAAGTCACTGCGATAGCAAATACCACACTTTTGATCAGTGCGTTGCCAACGTCATAACCCAAATCGACCGATGCTTGCATCACAGACCAGAAACTACCGTGATCGATGCCTTTCCAGTCTACCCCGACGAGCTCACCGCCCCAGATACCCACCAGCATAAAGATCACCGCCAACAGCGGCATCGCAATCACACCGGCCCAAAAGCGCGGTGCGATCACGCGGCGAAGCGGGTCAACCGCCATCATCTCTAAGCTGGATAGCTGCTCGGTGGCTTTCATCAGACCAATTTCCGCGGTCAGCGCTGAGCCAGCCCGTCCGGCAAACAGCAGTGCCGTTACTACCGGACCTAATTCGCGTAACAGCGACAAGGCGACCATTTGTCCAAGGCTGGTTTCCGCACCAAAGTCGGACAACACTAAATAGCCTTGTAAACTCAACACCATGCCAATGAATAGGCCAGATACGATGATGATCGCCAGTGAGCGAACGCCCACCGAGTAAAGCTGTTTAATCAAGAGCGGAAAGGTCTTGCTCGGCTGTGGTTTGCCCACCAGCGCGCCGGTCATCACAAAGGTGGCGCGTCCCATCGACTCGGCCACGCCCATCGCGCGGCGACCCACATCCGCAATCTGCGTTTTTATCACCGGTAAATCTCCTGCTCTAGCTGACCCGCAGGATAGCGGAATGGTACAGGGCCATCTGCGTGCCCTTCGAGGAATTGTTTGACCCAAGGATCTTGATTATCACGCAGCGATTGCGGGGTGCCACTGGCGATGATCCGGCTGTCTGCCAACAGATAGACCTTGTCCGCGATGCTCATCACTTCAGGCACATCGTGGGACACCACCACGCAGGTCAGGCCCAAGGCTTGGTTAAGCTGGCGAATCAAGGTGACCAAGACTCCCATGGTAATAGGGTCCTGCCCCACAAACGGCTCATCAAACAAAATCAGTTCTGGGTCGAGGGCAATGGCACGCGCCAGTGCGGCACGGCGGGCCATCCCCCCAGAGAGATCACTGGGCATTAACGCGGCCGCCCCGCGAAGCCCTACCGCCTCGAGCTTCAACATCACAATGGTATGAATGAGGGATTCATCCAACTGAGTGTGCTCACGCAAGGGAAAGGCCACATTGTCAAACACCGACATATCGGTGAACAAGGCGCCAGATTGAAACAACATGCTCATCCGTTGGCGCACATCGAATAAACGACGACGCCCTAAGGTGGGAATATTGTGGCCATCAAAAACAATGTCGCCGGCATCAGGCTTTAGCTGACCAGCAATCAAACGTAATAGGGTTGTTTTACCAATGCCAGATGGTCCCATGATGGCGGTCACCTGACCACGCGGCACCTGCAAATCAATATGATCGAAAATGCACCGGCTGCCCCGTGAGAATGTCATCCCGTTAATATCTATCAGGCTCTGTGCTGCCATTGCCGCATTCTCATGGTTAGATAGGATAAAAATTAAGTGGCTGATAATAAGGCGTCCCCTATGCTAACACAAGCAACGCCCGCTCCCTGCCTGATAGGACGTGATATAGCCCTGATAATGGCAGTATAGCCATTCACCCGCTCAGCGAGGAAGAATGGCCTATATGGACCGAAAAAGTGCCAACGAGTTCCCGTTCATGAATGAAAAGCGACGCATTCACGGCGATGGTGGGGGCTTTTCGCTTCACATTTGCCACGTTAGCCGTCAGAATTGCACCTCATTTACGCCAATTAAAAAACGCAAAGGACAGGTGTCATGGTAGAAGCGGTTGCCATACTTATTGTGGGATTAGTGTTACTGGTTTGGAGTGCTGACCGACTCGTGTTCGGTGCTGCCGCGATCGCGAAAAACTACGGCGTCTCTCCTCTTGTGATCGGCATGACGATTCTGGCCATGGGCTCTTCCGCGCCTGAAATGATGGTATCGGCCAATGCCGCGCTTGCAGATAAAACCGACACCGCGGTGGGGAATGTATTAGGGTCAAACATTGCCAACATTGCCCTCATTCTTGGCTTTACCGCCCTGATTAAGCCTTTGTCGATTAGCTCTATCATTTTGCGCCGCGAACTACCCTTAATGATGGCGGTCACCTTGCTCGCCGGCGCTCTTTTGTGGAACAACCACCTCGGCTTTTTCGAAGGCGTGGGCCTGTTGGTCTTATTCGTGGTGTTTATCCTTGCCATGATCAAAATTGGCAAAGACTCAGGCGGGACCGATCCTATGCTGGCGGATCAGGAATCGGACATTCCGCAAGATGTCAGTAATCTAAAAGCAGTCATGTGGATTTTAATCGGTCTACCTTTGCTATTGTTGTCATCCGATCAAGTGGTCGACTCGGCAGTCACCATTGCCCAATACTTTGGCATGAGCGACTTGGTGATTGGCTTAACCATCATTGCTATCGGCACCAGCCTGCCCGAACTCGCCGCCTCGATTGCCGGCGTGATGAAAGGGGAAGACGATCTCGCTGTCGGCAATATTATCGGCTCGAACGTGTTTAATATCTTGGCGGTGATGGGGATCCCAGGCTTGCTCAACCCGTCACCAATTAGTGAATTTGCAATGGGACGGGATTACTACATCATGCTCGTTCTCTCTGTGATGCTACTTATCTTCGCATTAGGCAAATCACGCAGTATCAATCGCATTGAAGGGTCGATCTTTTTGATGTGTTATATCGCCTATCAAGGCTATCTCTTTGTTAACGCTGCTGCATAACGGACACGGTGATGAGTGAATTTGATTTTCGTCGCGCAGGGCTTGATGTGCTTACCATTGAGCAAGATGCGATTACACAACTCAAAACGGCGATTGACGAGCATTTTGATGCCGCCTGTCGATTAATCTTGAACGCCACTGGCAAAGTGGTGGTGATGGGAATGGGCAAATCGGGCCATATCGGCCGTAAGATTGCAGCTACCCTTGCAAGCACAGGAACGCCTGCGTTTTTCGTCCACCCGGGTGAGGCAAGTCACGGTGACCTCGGGATGATCAATCAAGGCGACGTGGTGTTAGCCATTTCCAACTCGGGCGAAGCCGGTGAAATTCTTACCTTACTGCCGGTGATTAAACGTCTCGGGATCCCGTTAGTCTGTATGACGGGCAACCCCGACTCGAGTATGGGGCAACTCGCCAAGGTCCATCTCAATATTCACGTACCCAAAGAGGCGTGCCCCCTTAAGCTTGCGCCTACATCGAGCACCACGGCCACCTTGGTGATGGGCGACGCGCTCGCCATGGCATTGATGCAAGCAAAAGGTTTTACCGCCGATGACTTTGCCCTCTCCCATCCGGGCGGCGCACTAGGACGCAAACTACTATTACGTATTAGCGATCTGATGCATCAAGGCGAGCGTTTACCCGTGGTGCCAGATAATGCCACCGTGCGCGATGCGTTACTGGAAGTGTCCGAAAAAGGCCTCGGAATGACCGCCGTGGTCGATGCAGAGCAACAGTTGGCCGGTGTCTTTACCGATGGCGATCTACGCCGCTTACTCGATCAACGCATTGATTTACACACCACCGCTATTGGCGAGGTGATGTCCGCCAACCCGATCACCATTGAACCGGAACTGCTGGCGGCAGAAGGACTCAAACTCATGGAGGAGCGTAAAATTAACGGGCTACTGGTAGCGAAAAATGGCCAGCTTCTTGGCGCCCTCAACATGCATGACCTTTTGAAAGCCGGAGTAATGTAATGTCCGCACCTGTGACTGACACCTTATATGGCCCTGTTGCCACCACCCTGTTCGAACGCGCGGCGACGATCCAGCTACTGATTTGCGATGTCGATGGCGTTTTCTCCGATGGTCGCGTGTATATGGGCAATCAAGGCGAGGAGCTGAAGGCCTTTCACACCCGTGACGGATACGGCATCAAAGCCTTGATGAACGCTGGCATTGAGGTCGCAGTGATCACAGGTCGACAGTCTAAGATTGTCGAAAATAGAATGAACGCCTTAGGTGTCCGTCATGTCTATCAAGGACAAAGTGACAAGCTAGCTGCGTACGACGATCTTTGTCAGCAATGCAACGTCAGCCCTGAGTACACCGCGTATATCGGTGATGACTTGATTGATTGGCCCGTCATGGCAAAAGTCGGCCTCGCGGTCTGTGTGGCAGACGGCCACCCGCTATTACAACAACGTGCCGATCTAGTGACCCAAATCCGTGGTGGGTTCGGCGCGGTCCGTGAAGTCTGCGATTTGATCCTCGAAGCACGAGGCGAGCTCGATCAGCATAAGGGCTTAAGCGTATGATGCAGCGGCTCAGCATGCTGGTGCTGATAGTACTGTGTGCCCTAACCGGCTATTATCTGCTTTCTCAACATGTCTGGGAGCGTACAGTACAAGTGGAGCCGGACGCAGAAAAGCCTCTGTTTACCGGTGAAAAAATTAAAACCGTTCAATACAACGCCGATGGGATACGCAGCTATACCGTTGACGCTGAGCACTTAGAGCACTACGCCAATATTGATGAAACCCACTTTAACGAGCCTGTCTTGTGGACCTATCATAATGGCAAAGACGAAGAGTGGCGCATCAGTGCTAACTATGCGGTGCTGTCTGATAAGCACATACTAACGATGACAGGCAAAGTGCGAATTTTTAACTTGCTACCGAACGCACAAATTCATTCGGTAGCCACCGAAACCGTGACGTTGGACCTGACCACGCGAGACTTTTGGTCCGACCGTCCCACCACCATCACTGGCGTTGGCTTTCAAACCGAAGGGCAACGCGTGAAAGGGAACTTCGGTAACCACCAGATGGAATTGTTAAACGATGTTAAAGGCCGATATGAAACGACCCCTCGTTAAAGCACTGGCAGGTGCCATGTTGCTGTTTTCGCACTACTCATTGGCATTGAGTAGTGACACAGAGCAACCGATTTATATTGAATCTGAGAGCCAGCATTTGGACATGGCCACCAACACGGTGACCTTTACCCAAGATGTTGTGCTGACCCAAGGTAGCATTAAAATTCTGGCCGACAAGCTGGTCGTGATCCGTCCTCAAGGCCAGGAAGGCGATGAAACCATTGAAGCGTTCGGTAAACCCGCGACCTTCGAACAGACCATGGATGATGGTAAAAAGCTGCACGGTGAAGCCTATAAGTTGCGCTATGAAGTGGGCAACGAGTTTTTGAAAATGTCGACCAATGCCATGCTGGAACAGGCGGGTAATCAAGTCGAAGGCAATGTGATCACCTATCAAATTGATAAGCAGCAATTGGTCGCAGAAAGTGACAGCAATAAGCGAGTCACAACCATCTTGCAGCCGACCACCAAAAGCCCATCTGAGTCAGAATCGCAATAAGAGGCCCTATGGCAACGTTAAAAGCGGCCAATTTGGCGAAAAGTTATAAAGGACGAAAAGTCGTCGCCGATGTCAGTCTGGAAGTAAAATCCGGCGAGATCGTCGGCCTACTCGGCCCAAATGGTGCAGGTAAAACCACATCGTTTTACATGATCGTCGGTCTTGTCGCTCGCGACGAAGGGGCAATTTTTATCGACGATCAAGACATTAGCATTCAGCCGATGCATAACCGTTCACGTCTTGGCATCGGTTATTTGCCGCAAGAGGCCTCAATTTTTCGCAAGCTCACCGTCTACGACAATTTGATGGCGGTACTGCAAACACGAAAATCCCTCACCAAAGAGGAGCGTCAAGATAAAGCCGAAGATTTGTTGGATGAATTTAATATTCAGCATATCCGCGATAGCCTTGGCATGGCGCTGTCAGGGGGCGAACGACGCCGTGTCGAAATTGCACGCGCCCTCGCCGCTAACCCGAAATTTATTTTACTTGATGAGCCGTTTGCAGGCGTTGATCCGATCTCCGTGATCGACATTAAAAAGATCATCGAACACCTACGCGATCGCGGCTTGGGCGTGCTGATCACCGACCACAATGTTCGTGAAACCTTGAGTGTCTGTGAGCATGCTTACATTGTCAGCCAAGGACACTTGATTGCGCACGGCACCCCTGATGAAGTGCTGAATGACGAGCACGTCAAACGTGTCTATCTCGGTGATCAGTTCAAGCTATAGTGGACTCGCTCACGCTAAAATCTGCCAATCACGGCTATAGTTATTAATAGAGCGCTTGCCCTGCATCTCAGAGCAAGCGTTTTTAACCTCATTGGTCGTTGTAAAAGGAAAGGTGTAACGCCCCTATGAAACCCACGCTTCAGCTCAAGCTTGGACAACAACTCGCAATGACACCGCAGCTACAGCAGGCTATTCGCCTGCTGCAGTTGTCGACGCTAGATTTGCAGCAAGAGATCCAAGAAGCGTTGGAAACCAACCCGCTGTTGGAACAAGACGAGGGTCAAGAACAAGAAGCCGCGGAGCGAAATGATAACGACACCACGGAAACCGCCACCGCCAGCGCCGACACGTTAGAAACCTCAGACGCCTTCGAGAAAAACGAAATGCCTGACGAGTTGCCGGTGGATACCACTTGGGATGACGTCTATAGCGCAGGAACAGGCAGTACTGGCATTGCCTCGGGCGGCGACGAGCTCCCCGTGTATCAAGGTGAAACCACCGAAAGCCTTTACGACTACCTAAAATGGCAGCTCGACCTCACCCCCTTCTCGGAGACGGATCAAGCCATTGCCTTGGCGATCATCGATGCGGTGGACGATCAAGGCTACCTGTCAGTCACCACTGATGAGATCTTAGAAAGCTTGGGCAGTGAGGAGATTGAGCTTGACGAAGTGGAAGCCGTATTAAAACGTGTTCAACACTTTGATCCATTGGGTGTGGCCTCTCGCTCGCTACAAGAGTGCTTATTGCTCCAATTAGCGACATACAATCCAGAAACGCCCTGGCTGGATGAGGCACGTACCGTGCTCACCCAACATATGGATTTGCTCGCCAACCGCGATTATCGTCAACTGATGCGAGATACCCGCCTAAAAGAGCCGGATCTGAAAGCCGTGATGCAACTGATCCATAGTCTTGAGCCACGTCCGGGTAATCTGATCGTGACCAACGAAGCGGAGTACGTGGTCCCCGATGTCTCCGTGTTTAAGCACCACGGCAAATGGGTGGTACAAATCAACCCAGATAGCGTTCCTAAGCTTAAGGTCAATGAGCAATATGCCGCTTATGGTCGTAACGGCTGTAGCCCGTCAGATAGTCAGTTTATTCGCTCCCATTTGCAAGAAGCTAAGTGGCTGATTAAAAGCCTCGAAAGCCGCAATGAGACCTTATTGAAGGTGGCCCGCTGTATTGTCGAACATCAACAAGATTTCTTTGAGTATGGCGAAGAAGCCATGAAACCCATGGTGCTTAACGACATCGCCATGGACGTCGACATGCACGAGTCGACCATCTCTCGTGTCACCACCCAAAAATTTATGCATACGCCACGCGGTATTTTTGAGTTGAAGTACTTCTTCTCAAGCCACGTGAGCACGGACAATGGCGGCGAATGCTCTTCGACAGCCATTCGTGCCCTGATCAAAAAGTTGGTGGCAGCGGAGCCTGCCAACAAGCCCCTCAGTGATAGCAAAATTGCCGCCTTGTTAGCTGAGCAAGGCATCAAAGTTGCACGACGGACCATCGCTAAGTATCGGGAGTCGCTCGGTATTGCGCCGTCAAACCAGCGCAAGCGCCTGCTTTAGGCGCCTCAACAGAAGGAAGATGTGTATGCAAATCAACCTGACCGGACATCATGTCGAAATCACGCCACCAATACGCGAGTATGTGGATACAAAGTTTGCTAAACTCGAGCGCTTTTTCGAGCACATTAATAATGTCCACGTTGTGTTGACGGTCCAAAAGCTCGACCAAATTGCTGAAGCGACGCTCCATGTCAACAATGGAGAGATTCATGCTAAAGCGCAGTCGCAAGATATGTATGCGGCCATTGATGGGTTGACCGACAAGTTGGTCAAGCAATTGAGTAAACATAAAGAGAAGCTCAAACAGCATTAAGCTATGGAACTTAAAGACGTACTCACAGTGGACTGCACGCGCAGTGCCGTCCACTGTTCCAGCAAGAAACGCGCCCTTGAAATCATTAGCCAAGTGGCTGCGGACAAGTTGGGGATCAACGCGCAACAATTGTTTGAATGCATGCTAAGTCGTGAAAAGCTGGGCACCACAGGTATCGGCTCAGGGATTGCCATTCCACACGGCCGCATCACGGACAGTGACCATGCTATTGGCGTGCTGTTGCAATGTGCAGAACCGATTGAGTTCGACGCTATCGACAAGCGCCCCGTTGATTTGCTCTTCGCGCTACTCGTTCCGGACGAACAGTGTAAATACCACCTCCAAACCCTCTCGGCCATCGCCGAAAAGCTCAATGATAAACAGCTATGCCGACAGCTTCGCAATGCAGATTCGGACCAAGAGCTGTACAATATCATGACTCAATAACGAGTAAGGGCTGACGGGAGTCTATTATGATGCTGAAAATTGTCAGTGGCCGTTCGGGGTCAGGCAAATCTGTGGCGTTGCGGGTGCTCGAAGATCTCGGGTATTACTGCGTTGATAATCTCCCTGTGAATCTGTTGCGCGACTTCGTCACGTCGCAAGAAGATGCCGAAGCCAAAATTGCGGTCAGCTTGGACATTCGCAACCTGCCTAACGCGAATGAGCCTATTGCTGACACCCTCGCCGCGTTGCGGGAAGTGTGCGATGTCACCTTGTACTACCTGGATGCAGATGACAAGGATCTGATTAAACGCTTTAGTGAAACACGCCGCTTGCATCCCCTGTCGCGCCAAAACCTGTCTCTTGAGCAAGCCATTCAAGCCGAAAAGCAACAAATGGCGCCCATCAAAGAACATGCCGACCGCGTGATTAATACCACGGGGCTTTCAATTCACGACTTAAGTGAGTCGGTGCGCTCACTGGTATTGGGCCGCGCCAGTGGCGATTTGGTGATGGTGTTTGAATCGTTCGGTTTTAAGCATGGCTTACCGGCCGATGCTGACTATGTGTTTGATG
>NZ_MUFN01000034.1:0-31740 GCF_001996205.1 Salinivibrio sp. IB574
ACGTCCAGTAAATCCACCGAAGCTTCAATACTGCCGTTTCCGCTCGACTTGCATGTGTTAGGCCTGCCGCCAGCGTTCAATCTGAGCCATGATCAAACTCTTCAATTAAAGTTTTTTCGAAACCGAAGTTTCAGCTCAATGAATACTGATTACTGTTTATCTCCGAAGAGAAAAACGAATTGACTGTGCTCCTGTTGGTATCCACTTTTAAAAAAGTGAAATCAAAACAGCTCAAGGCTGCACTAACATGAATTGGTCACTCAGTTCATCGAATAAATCTTTTTGTCTATTCTCAACGAGTGCCCACACAGATTGCATAGGTCAAATTGTTAAAGAGCGTGTCGATTTAGTGTTCGGCATTTCGTGACTTGCGTCTCATTGCCCCGTCGACAGGAAGCGCAGTATAGAGATTTCAGTTTTTCCCGCAACCCCTAAATATAAAAAAAATGCGCCTTGCGGTTTGTTTGTCTACAAAACAAACAAAAACCGTCAAGACGCCAAAGATTACCGTTCAATTAATGCTGATTCTGGCGCTCTTCTGCCCGCTCTTTCGCGCGGCAATGTCGAATAGACGCCCACGCCATAAAGAAAAGTACAAAAGGGATGGCGCCAGCGGTCCATTCAGCCCACGTGTAGTAAGCCAATGTTTCAATAATGATGACATGGCCCAGAATCAGTAGGGCTGCGCAGATAATCGCAACGACCATCATGCTTAGCTCTGATTTCATCCTTTTCTCCCCCTAAAGTGTGTGCCCAGTTAGTGTATGMCTAGGGCCAGTGACGGGATTAGTACAAAGCCACCGCTATTTAGCTGTAACAGTATCGGCTATTGATAAAGATGAGAGCACAGTCGCAATCTGTGTAAGGCCGCTGTCAACGCTCGCTGGCGCATCAGCATCAACAGTCTCAGGTGCACTGATAGAGAAGTTTAAGCGGAAGCTGTCGTTAAACCGATCGTCAGTGGCAAACAAAGCGCCCGGTGCGAGTGTAATGCCATATGGCAGGAGTTCTCGAAATAGCTGGCGAGTGTCCATGCCATTATTCAGTGTGACCCATAAGAAGTAGCCACCTTGAGGGTCGGTGATCGATGCACTCGTCGGCAAAATACGACGCAGACTGTCACGTACCGCGTGTTTGCGCTGTAACAAGGCAGTGCGCAAACGGCGCAGGTGTGCGTCATATCCACCCTGCTGCAAATAATGCGCGATAGCGAGCTGGTTAGGAGCACCGACAGATAAACTGGACACATACTGTCGCTTTTCAATTTGTGTGGCATAACATCCTGCCGCCACCCAACCGACCCTGAAACCAGGCGCTAACTGTTTCGAAAACGACCCACAATGCAAAACCAGCCCTTGGCTGTCATAACACTTCAGTGGCATGGGGCGTGATTCAGAGAAAAAGAGCTCACCATAGACATCGTCTTCTATTAAAGGGACTTGGTGACGCGCGAGCAGTGATACCAGAGCAGGTCTATCTTTTTCAGGAATCGATGCCCCCGTTGGGTTATGAAAATTACTCATCAGCCAGCAAGCAGCTACGTGGTGAGTACTCAACGCAGCTTCAAGCGCGTTTATATTCACTCCCGTTTCAGGATCAACCGGCACGGGCACGGGTTCCAGTTGCAACCGCTCAAGGGTTTGCAGCACCCCATAAAAGGCTGGCGCTTCGATGATCACTTTATCCCCGGGCTGAGTCAGGGCCGCCAGTGATAGGCTTAACGCTTCGATGGCACCATTGGTGATGATGATCTCATCCAYCGCCACTTTTATTCCTTGCCGCAGATAGCGCTGCGCAATCATGCGACGCAAGCCTTCATCGCCGGGAGGAAGCATGGTGAGATAATCTGGATGCGATGATTGACGAAGGACTCGTGCCATCGCCCGCCCTAACGCTTGCATGGGAAATAGCGTGGGATCAGGGAACGCCGAGCCGAACGGAAAACACGAGCCTGACTTGCTCGCACTGATCACATCAAAGACATCTTGATGCGCCTGCAGCCAATGAGAGTCTGCTTGAGGACGCGCCAAAGAGTCGGAGGACAATTGATTGTAATGCGGACGCACAAAGTATCCAGCTCTGGGGCGAGCCTCAACCCAGCCATCCGCTTCTAACTGCTCATAAGCGCGCATGACAGTCATTGGGCTAACATGTTGGAGGCGGCTCATCTCACGAACGGAAGGGATCCGCTCACCGGCTTGCCACACCCTTTGATCGATTTGCGTTTTTACCCAAACGGCGATGTCTTGATAGCGAACTTGCACCATACCACTCCCTGTGACAACCACGGCTCGATAATACCTTGCCGTGTTCGCTTTGCCTTGCGCGATACCCGAGGATTGTGAAGTCATCACGATTCAGGCGACATAAACGAAAAAAGCCCCTGTCTTTCGACAGGGGCTTTTTTGGGATTTGGTGCCGAGAGAGGGACTTGAACCCTCACACCCGTTAAGGCGGCGGATTTTGAATCCGCTGCGTCTACCAATTCCGCCATCTCGGCAAGTGCTGGCAATTATACGTACCGCCCTTTCGAGTGCAAGCATTAAAAAACAAAAAATGTTTGTTCGCGCTATTTTTAACCAATTCGCGGTTAAATACATCAAAGGCGGTGTAATCATGAGCAAACGACATCGCAAAACCGCCCTATCAGCTTACTCACCCAAACAGTGAATGTGCTAGGCTAGCGGCGACTTTGATACTTGGATGTAGCTAAACCATGCAGACTTCTTCTATTGCATGCCCAACCGCCGGTTTTTTTCGCCGTCTTGCTGTTTGGGTTTATGATCTTTTGATTGTTGCCGCATTACTTATGCTTGCGGGCGGCGCGGTGATGGCAGCATTGGCTATCGCACAAGCGCTCGGGATGTCGATGACACCTTATCAAGATGCCAGTGATTTCCTCACCCATCACCCAGTCGCGCAGCCTCTTTACACCGCCTATCTCGCCTGTGTGATTTGCGGGTTCTACGGCTACTTCTGGTGTAAAGCCGGTCAGACGCTGGGGATGCGGGCCTGGCGCCTGCGCATTCAAAATACTGACGGTAGTAATATTCGCCCTACACAAGCACTGATCCGTCTTGCGACAGCCTGCTTTGGGCTCGGTAACCTTATCGTGATTTTCGATAAGAACAACCGTGCGTTTCAAGATCACTTCGCAGAGTGCGACATGATCGTATTACCGAAGCCCGCCAAAACCCCGAAAAGAAAGAAACAATAGCTCTTATTGGGAAGGCTGCAGTGCCTTCCTCTTTTCTTCAACAATTCTATCGCAACCTCTAAATTTGATATAAAACAAAAAAACAGCGAGTTTTTAATCCTGCGACATTTTTACTTAATCTGCTTTTTATTCACCACACCTATCGAGCAAATGTGACTAATTACGCAGTCTATTCACATAGAAAAGTCATGGTAGCTTGGTGGTTAGCGGTTAAACCAAATTTAAAACAATAAAAACCCACTTCACCATCATACTAAGAACATTCTGATTGATATATCTAAGCACGCAAACTAAACAGCCATTCACTTTTAATCTGCTCATCAATTAAGCGACAGCATACAGTCCCTTTCTTTTGTGAGATATCACTAAGAACTATTCACGGATGCACTTTTACAATAAAGAAAAAGCCACTGACGACGGCAGATAAGAACAACGAAAATAACGTGAAACTTAAAAGAGTTACCTCAACACGTGTAGTGCCCTATTTTATTGCACTCAGAAGAGGTATGAGGAGATAGTATGAGTACCCAAAGTGTTCCTGAAAAAAAAGGTTGGTTCGCCAATCTGAAATTCCCATCCGCCTATACCATATTGTTCATTCTGATTGCCTTGGTCGCCGCGCTTAGTTGGATAGTACCTGCCGGTCAGTACGAACGAGAATATAACGCTGAACTCGGCCGAGATGTGCCTGTATCAGGCACCTACCACCAAGTAGAGAGTAACCCTCAAGGCGTGGTCGACGTGCTGCTGGCCCCCATTGACGGTTTTTATAACCACGAAACCTATGAAGCGGCCGCCATTGATGTCTCACTCTTCATCCTCATTATTGGTGGCTTTTTAGGTCTGGTGACCAAAACCGGTGCCATTGATGCAGGAATTGAGCGGGTGACCAAACGCTTAGAAGGACGCGAAGAGTGGATGATCCCTATCCTAATGGGCCTCTTTGCCGCGGGCGGTACGATTTACGGGATGGCCGAAGAGTCCTTGCCTTTTTATACCCTACTCGTCCCTGTGATGATGGCGGCACGCTTTGACCCTGTGGTAGCAGCGGCTACCGTACTCCTCGGTGCCGGTATTGGTACTTTAGGATCAACCATCAACCCGTTTGCAACTGTCATTGCCGCGAATGCCGCCGGTATCCCTTTTACCG
Source organism: Salinivibrio sp. IB574 (assembly GCF_001996205.1). Lineage (NCBI taxonomy): Bacteria > Pseudomonadati > Pseudomonadota > Gammaproteobacteria > Vibrionales > Vibrionaceae > Salinivibrio > Salinivibrio sp. IB574. The sequence goes on from NZ_MUFN01000034.1 coordinate 4,368, forward strand.
ATGGTATTCTGTTACGCCTCGCTATCTTGGCCATTGGCTGGCTTATCTGTGTTGCCTATGTGATGCGTTATGCCCGCAAAGTGCGCGCCGACCAGAGCCAATCCATTGTTTATGATCAGTTTGAGAGCAATAAAAAACACTTCCTTGGCGATCATGACGAAACACAAACGCTTGCTTTCACTACCACGCGTAAAGTGATCTTAGGCATTTTTGCTGCCGCATTTGCCGTGATGATCTATGGCGTATCCTCACTAGGATGGTGGATGGCCGAGATCTCTGCCGTTTTCCTCGGTGCGGCGATTATTATTGGTCTGATTGCACGTATGAGTGAAGAAGAGATCACCACCAGCTTTATTGATGGCGCACGAGACCTTCTGGGGGTGGCCCTTATCATCGGTATTGCCCGCGGTATCGTGGTGATAATGGATAAAGGCATGATCACAGATACCATCTTAAACAGTGCTGAAGGTATGGTGACTGGGCTATCGTCTTTTGTTTTTATCAACGTTATGTATTGGCTGGAAGTCTTGCTGTCTTTCTTGGTGCCATCATCATCTGGTTTGGCAGTCCTCACCATGCCTATCATGGCGCCACTGGCTGACTTTGCAAACGTTGGGCGCGAGTTAGTCGTAACCGCTTATCAATCTGCATCCGGTGTCGTCAACCTCGTCACCCCAACCTCCGGCGTGGTGATGGGCGGCCTTGCGATCGCTCGCGTTCCCTATGTTAAATGGATCAAATGGGTGGCGCCTTTACTCGGTATTCTTACCATCATGATTATGATCATGCTCAGTGTAGGTGTCATGCTATAACCTCTATTGATACACCGACTAGCGCGCTCACGTATTCGTCAGCGCGCTTTTTTATGTCTGCCACTCCCTCGCTTCACCACGCTGATATATTCCTCTTATCTTCTTATAACAACATGGCACCGTATTTCTCTTTTTACACCGTTCCGTTACCGGTATAAAACGGACATCCGCCATCGGACACTAAGTACAGTTATTTTACACTTTTAACAAAAAACGTATTTATATCGACATCAATCACAGTTTTGAGGAAAAAAACGGCTTTATTTGTTAACAAAGAAAAAACAGAAAGATAGCCATTCACTTATTACGCATACCCTCATCATTCAAAGTAATACTGATTGGCATAAAAAAGAAAACAGATCCGCATTAATAAAGGGGAATTAAAAAATATTTCGTTAGACACTCACAATTCCTGCTTAATTATTAAAAAACAAAAAAACCTCATGCCATAAATACCATTAACACAGGGTAAAAAAGGCAAAATACAATGTTTTAATTCACTGTGATCTAACTTCAAGAATACCCCAGACACCGCGTTAGAATGAATCTGTACCCAATAATACATCTGCACTTTTTATTCATCCCTTCCGATAAAAAGCCAAGCAGAGATATACGGAGAAAGAAAGATGAACAACTTCTATGTCGGCTCTGAAATTGGTCAATTACGTACCGTGATGCTGCATCGTCCTGAGCGTGCGCTCACCCACTTAACACCATCAAACTGTCATGACTTACTATTTGATGATGTTCTGTCCGTTGAACGTGCAGGTGAAGAGCATGACAAATTTGCTCAAACCCTACGTGATCAAGGCGTTGAAGTCCTCCTGCTCCAAAATCTACTGGCTGAGACTCTAGATGTACCTGAAGCCAAAGACTGGCTGATGAACCTAAAAATCTCGGATTATACCTTCGGCCCTTCGTTTGCTAATGACATCCGTTGCTATTTGAATGACTTACCTCACCATGAACTCGCGTCGATGTTCTTAGGCGGATTGGCCTACTCTGAGCTGCCAATTGCAACAACCTCTATGTTGCAAGCCATGCACGCACCGTCCGACTTTATTATTGATCCACTCCCCAACCACCTATTCACCCGCGATACCTCCTGCTGGGTTTACGGTGGTGTATCAATTAACCCAATGGCGAAACCCGCGCGTAAACGTGAAACCAATCATCTTCGCGCCATTTATAAATGGCACCCTCGCTTTGCGAACGGTGATTTTATTACCTACTTCGGCGGCGAAAATATCGACTATGACAACGCCACCATTGAAGGCGGCGATGTTACCGTCCTCGGCAAGGGCGTGGTACTTATCGGTATGTCCGAGCGCACAACCCCACAAGGGGTAGAAAACTTGGCTTCTAGCTTATTTAGACACGGCCAAGCCAAACAAGTGATTGCGATGGAGCTACCGAAACACCGCTCTTGCATGCACCTTGATACCGTGATGACCCATATGCGCGAAGATACCTTCTCGGTATACCCAGAAGTGATCCGTAAAGACATCAAATGCTGGAGCCTCACCGGTGATCGCACCGGCAAGCTAAACGTTCGCGAAGAGGATTACTTCCTGACCGCGATTGAAAAAGGACTGGATGTTGGCCCACTAAATCTGATCACCACAGGGGGTGACAGCTTCGAAGCCGAACGCGAACAGTGGAATGATGCTAACAACGTACTGACTGTCCGTCCTGGCGTAGTCGTGGGTTATGAACGCAACACCTATACCAATGAAAAGTATGACAAAGCGGGTATCACTGTGTTGTCGATTCCTGGTGACGAATTAGGTCGCGGTCGTGGCGGAGCACGCTGCATGAGCTGCCCAATCCATCGTGACGGCATCTAATCACCTTGTTGGGCTGAGCAAGTAGCTCAGCCCCCACCGACTGTAGAGAGTATTAAGTATGAAAAAACAAACTGTGGTGGTGGCACTCGGAGGCAATGCACTCCTTCGCCGGGGTGAGCCTTTAGAAGCTGACATTCAACGCGCCAATATTGCCAAAGCAGCAAAAACCATTGCGGCGATTGGCGAACAATACAACGTGGTGCTCGTGCACGGTAATGGTCCACAGGTTGGCCTACTCGCCTTACAGGGGCTGGAGTATAAATCCGTCACGCCATATCCACTTGACGTTCTCGGTTCAGAAACCCAAGGCATGATTGGCTATATGTTAATGCAAGAGCTGCATAACTTAGCCCCCGAGCAACACGTTTCTTGCATGCTCACGCAAATGACCGTCGATCCAAATGATCCCGCGTTTGCCAATCCCACCAAGCCCATTGGTCCCGTTTACGACCAACAAGAGGCCTCGGCGCTGGCTGAAAAATACGGCTGGGATATCAAACCAGATGGCCAATATTATCGTCGTGTTGTACCCAGCCCACAACTGATTGCGCAAGGACACCTTGTGATTTGTACCGGTGGTGGCGGCATTCCTGTGATTCAAGAGGGGAATCAGCTTAAAGGGATTGAGGCTGTGATTGATAAAGACATGTCAGCGGCTTTCCTTGCTCGTCAAATCAATGCCGATGCCTTGCTGATTTTGACCGATGCCGACGCGGTGTATTTGGACTATGGCCAACCCACCCAACGCGCATTGGCGGATACCACCCCTGATGATCTGAGCCAATACACCTTCGACGCTGGCTCCATGGGACCCAAAATTGACGCGTCCTGCGAATTTATCCGTCAAGGCGGAAAACTGGTTGGCATCGGTGCCTTAGAGGATGGTCTTGCCATTCTTGCCGGCCAAGCCGGTACACGTATTCGTGCCCAAGCAGTCAATAACAACAATATTTCTCACGGCCAACCTGCACCAGCGCAAGCCTGAGACCAATAACGAGAGGATTACCCACTATGGCATTTAATCTACGTAACCGTAACTTTCTAAAGCTGCTGGACTTCACACCCCGTGAGATCCAACACTTTATCGACATGGCCATTGAACTCAAAAAAGCCAAATACAATGGCTATGAAACCCCACGTTTAAAAGGCAAAAATATCGCGCTGATCTTCGAAAAGTCGTCGACTCGTACCCGTTGTGCGTTTGAAACCGCCGTGTTCGACCAAGGCGGACAAGTCAGCTATATCGGCCCAACAGGCTCTCAAATTGGCCACAAAGAATCCATGAAAGATACAGCCCGTGTGCTTGGTCGCATGTATGACGGCATTGAATACCGTGGCTTTGGCCAAGCGATTGTTGAAGAGCTGGGCGAATATGCTGGTGTACCGGTCTGGAACGGGCTAACCACCGAGTTTCACCCCACCCAAATCTTGGCGGATTTGATGACCATGATTGAACATGGTCGTGGAAAACAGCTTCACGAAATGCGCTTTGCGTACCTCGGTGATGCCCGAAACAACATGGGCAACTCTTTGATGGTGGGTGCGGCTAAAATGGGGATGGATATTCGTCTAGTGGCGCCAAAAGCATTCTGGCCCGAAGAAGAGCTGGTCGCACAATGCCGCGCGATCGCTGAACAAACGGGCGCACGCATTACCCTCACCGAGGACGTGCAGGAAGGTGTCAAAGACTGTGATTTCTTGTACACCGACGTGTGGGTATCTATGGGTGAATCCAAAGAAGCATGGGATGAGCGTGTCGCATTGATGAAGCCTTACCAAGTCAATATGGACGTGGTCAAAGCAACCGGCAATCCATACGTAAAATTCATGCATTGCTTACCTGCTTTCCACAACAACGAAACCACCGTGGGTGCGGAAATCGAAGCCAAATATGGCTTAAAAGGCCTTGAAGTGACAGAAGATGTCTTCGAGTCCGACTATTCGATTGTCTTTGATGAAGCAGAAAATCGCCTGCACACCATCAAAGCGGTCATGGTTGCCACGCTCGGCGACTGATCCACGCGCCGGGTGCCTATGCATCCGGCGTCTATTCTTTGCGTCAAGCAGTGACCATCATCAAGGTTTGCCCCCGCCAACACTGATACTATGCGTTTAAAATCACCAGAAAGCAGTGAAATTCACTATTTTCGAGGTTAATAGCCATCGATTATAAAGGAGTGACCGGTGAGTGATTATGCAATTCCGTCGGTGACAGCCTCCAATCCGGAGGAGAATATCCTCTCAGCCTGCCGGCATTTATTACAAACCCAAAGCTTTACCACCCAAGACGAAGTGCGTCAGCAGTTGGTCCAACTGGGGTATCTCGACGTCAGCCAATCTACCGTCTCTCGTTTGCTCTCCAAACTTGGAGTGGCAAAGATCCCAAATGCACATGGACAGAAGGTGTATTCGATCAGTGGCGATATTGAGCCCGTTTACGCGGTGTCATCGGTGGGATCTCAAATTGATGAAATCACGTGCAGTCATGCCATGGTGGTGATCAAAACCCACCCTGGTGGTGCGCAGTTGATCGCGCGCTTAATCGATCTGAATCGTCACCCTGCGATTTTAGGCACGGTAGGCGGTAACGACACGATTTTTGTTGCACCTCGCCGTGTGAGCGAGTTGAACTTATGCGAAAAAGCAGTACGAGAACGTCTGGCAAGCGAGTAAGTACTTTACCTCGCCGCGCAACCGTTGCAGACTATTAACGTCGCTTTTTTAACAAAGGAACACAGCATGACCCAAGTACTGCAAACTGAGCAGGCACCTGAAGCTATTGGCCCATATTCACAGGGTGTCGATCTCGGCAACATGGTACTGACTTCCGGTCAGATCCCTGTCAATCCAGTGACTGGTCAAATTTCACCAGAGATCACTGCTCAAACACGCCAATCACTCGATAACGTTAAAGCCGTTGTTGAAGCGGCGGGCCTCAAAGTGAATGACATTGTTAAACTGACTGTCTTCGTTAAAAACCTTGAGGACTTTGCGGAAATCAATAAAGTCTACGGCGCTTTTTTTGATGAGCACGGCGTAGAAAACTATCCCGCCCGTTCTTGTGTGGAAGTCGCTCGCCTTCCTAAAGATGTAGATATTGAGATTGAAGGGATTGCGGTGCGTCACGCGTAACCTATGCCCTTGCATACAAGAAAGCGGCGTTTGACGCCGCTTTTTTTATGCTTTCTCACACCTAAGCCATAGCATGCGTCGGCGTCATCGCACAAATGTGAGCAAATACCTGTGAGAACCAAGCCGTAAATTGCTCCGGCGAGTCCGCCAGTGCCGCTTGTATATCTTGCTCCGACCACCAGCGACAATCCGATACCTCATCGGGGTTTAAGATCATCTCCACATGATTCACTTCGCACGCAATCACCTGATCCCACTCGTGCTCAACCAGACCGTTATCCAGTTCAGCACGGTAGATAAAGACAGGCCCCATGGCGAAATCAAGCGGACGTGCAATACCAAGCTCTTCATATAAACGCCGCTTGGCCGCGGCAGCCACAGGTTCATCTTTTTTGGGGTGCGAGCAGCAAGTATTGGTCCATAACCCACCGCTGTGATATTTGCTGTCAGCACGACGCTGAAGCAAGAACTCACGCTCACCGTCTTGGTTAAGACGGTATAACATGAGCGAAAAGGCCGAGTGCAGCCATCCTTGCTGGTGGGCCTCCAACTTTTCAGCGGTCCCCTTGGGTTCACCCTCAGGTGACACCAAGACCACATGGTGACGCTGGGTTGGGGTCATGAGACACTCCTCAATTATGCAGACTGCTTATTACGCTCAGCCACTTCCGCATCCAACTGCTCAAGTTTCGCTTTCATCAGTTGATGACAGTGTGCAGCAAGTTCGCGCACATTCTCTTTACTGTAGCCCTCGACCGATATCGGTGCCATCACTTCCACAATCACATGACCATTGTTCCAACGGTTCGCTTTGCAATGATGGGTCGAGCTACATACCACCGGCACCAGCGGCACTTGTGCGCCAATGGCAGCATGGAATGCGCCAGTTTTAAACGGCAATAAGCCACGGCCACGCGAACGTGTTCCCTCTGGGAATAACCATACGCATAATTGCTTCTCACGGATCTTTTCAATCACTTGAGCAATGGTTCCCATCGCTTTACTGCGGTTAGCACGATCAATCAATACGTTTCCGGTAAGCCAATACAGTTGACCAAAAATCGGGATCCACAACAGGCTTTTTTTGCCCACAGTGACCGCACCCGGCATCAGTGCATTCGAGAGCGTGACCATGTCCCAGTTACTTTGGTGGTTAGCAATACACACACTCGCACCCGGTTCACGTTGTGCGCCCTCGGCAAAGCGCAGTTCTACCTTGGTACCAAATAAGCCAGATAGACGACCAAACCATTTACTAATCTGGTAGCAGTTGCGTGGGTTACGTGGACTGAGCAGGCAATACAGCCCACCAAACACAAATAGCAAGATTGCGACAATCAGTACGGCAATCAGCCGTAACACAATAATCATTTCTCTCTCCAAAAGAGCAGACTGTCAAAGGCGAGTCAGTATACGGATTCGGAACAAAAATGCACCTAGTGAAAAAACGCACCTTCCAAAGAAGGTGCGTTCATCGGACTAGCTGTCTTGCTCGTCAATAAGGATTTCTACCGCAGAGACCCGTTGCAGGCCTCGTGGAAGCATGCTGCCACGACGACCCCGTTCACCACGGAAGTTGTCGAGATCGGCCGCTTTTAAGGTCAACTTACGCTTGCCTGCATGCAGGGTCACGCCTGCTCCTTGCGGTAAGACATGTAACTGACTGAGCACCTCATCACGTGATTTGGCGCGCGCACCAGGGATATTGATGATCTTGTTTCCTTTACCTTTGCCCAACTGTGGCAAATCATGGATAGGGAATACCAACATCCGTCCCTCATTGGAAATGGCCAAGATCTGATCCGTTTCTAAGTCGTGAATACGGCGAGGCGGCATCACTTCGGCATGCTCAGGCACAGTTAACAGCGCTTTACCACTACGGTTTTTCGACAGCATGTCTGCCTGTTTACACACAAAGCCATAGCCTGCATCCGAGGCAAGTAACGTCAGTTGGCTTTCATCCGCCATCATCACATGACGAATCGACGAGCCTGGGGTGATATTGATACGGCCCGTGATCGGTTCACCCTGACTGCGCGCCGACGGCAAGGTGTGCGACTCAATGGCATAGCTACGTCCATCTGACCCCAAGAACACCGCAGGTTGATTGCTCTTGCCCGGCGCCGCATCGAGAAACTTGTCTCCCGCTTTATAGTTAAGCCCAGCCGCATCAACATCGTGCCCCTTGGCATGACGAATCCAACCTTTTTCCGACAGCACCACGGTAATCGGCTCACTGGGGATCAAATCACGCTCCGTCATGGCTTTGGCTTCTTCACGTTCCACCAACGGCGAGCGTCGATCATCACCGTACTTTTCGGCATCGGCGAGGATCTCTTTTTTGATCAAGGTATTCAACCGACGCTCTGAGCCTAACAGGGTTTGCAACTTGTCCCGCTCTTTGCTGAGCTCATCTTGCTCACCACGGATTTTGATCTCTTCGAGTTTAGCCAATTGACGCAGTTTGATCTCTAGAATCGCTTCCGCTTGCTTCTCACTAAGCCCAAAGCGCTTGATCAGTTCTGCCTTTGGATCATCCTCACTGCGGATGATTTCAATCACCTCATCAATATTGAGGTACGCGACCAATAAGCCCTCAAGAATGTGCAAACGCGCCAACACCTTCTCGAGACGATACTCCAAGCGACGACGCACCGTATCCCGACGGAACGTCAACCACTCCGACAGGATCATTTGCAGCCCTTTTACTTGCGGGCGTGCATCGAGGCCGATCATATTGAGGTTAACGCGATAGTTTTTCTCAAGATCCGTTGACGCGAATAAGTGATTCATCAACTGATCACTATCAACTCGGTTAGAGCGCGGCACCACCACGATACGTGTCGGGTTTTCGTGGTCAGACTCATCACGCAAGTCATCGACCATCGGCAGTTTTTTCGCCCGCATTTGGTTGGCGATTTGCTCGAGTAACTTGGCACCAGAGACTTGATGCGGCAGTGCTGTGATCACAATGTCGCCGCTTTCTTTGTGCCAACGAGCTCGCATCTTGATGCTGCCACGACCACTGGTATAGAGCTTTTTCAGCTCGTGATGAGGCGTAATGACTTCTGCTTCAGTCGGATAATCCGGCCCTTTGACGTATTCCATCAGGCCATCCAGATCGATACTGGGTTTATCAATCATCGCCGCCAGCGCGTTAGCAAGTTCGCGCGCATTGTGCGGGGGAATATCGGTGGCCATACCAACCGCAATCCCGGTTACCCCATTGAGGAGAATATGAGGAAGGCGCGCAGGTAAGGTTTTCGGCTCTTTCATGGTGCCATCAAAGTTTGGCACCCAATCCACGGTTCCTTGTCCTAGCTCTTGTAAGAGGACTTCCGAGAAACGCGACAGGCGTGATTCGGTATAACGCATCGCCGCGAACGATTTGGGATCGTCCGGCGCCCCCCAGTTACCTTGACCATCCACCAGCGGATAACGATAAGAGAAGGGTTGCGCCATCAATACCATGGCTTCGTAGCAGGCAGAATCACCATGAGGGTGATACTTACCGAGCACGTCCCCAACGGTACGCGCTGATTTTTTATATTTGGCGGAGGCAGACAGCCCCAGCTCAGACATTGCATAAATAATTCGGCGCTGTACCGGTTTTAATCCGTCACCGATAAACGGCAGCGCACGGTCCATGATGACGTACATCGAGTAGTTGAGGTAAGCATCCTCTGTAAACTTGCGCAAGGCAAGCTGCTCGACGCCATCATAAGTCACCTCTGTCATGCTGATAGTATCCCGTTATATTTGTTTAAATCTCGGTCAGCTCGGCCATGTCGCCTTTTTGCTGCAACCAGTTACGACGATCTTCTGCCCGTTTTTTACCTAGCAGCATGTCCATCATTAATTGGGTTTGCTCAGGATCATCAATCGTCAGTTGCACCAAACGGCGTGTATTTGGATCCATCGTGGTTTCACGCAGTTGCAAAGGGTTCATTTCCCCCAGCCCTTTAAAGCGCTGTACGTTGATTTTTCCGCGTTTATTACTTAATCGTTCAAGGATGCCTGCTTTCTCGTCTTCATCGAGGGCGTAAAAGACTTCTTTTCCGCAATCAATACGGTACAAAGGCGGCATCGCAACATACACGTGCCCTGCTTCGACTAGAGCACGGAAATGCTGCACAAACAACGCACATAACAGCGTCGCAATATGTAGACCATCAGAATCCGCATCGGCGAGAATGCAGACTTTATCGTAGCGCAATCCGGACAGATCACCGGAGTCGGGGTCTATCCCTAGCGCCACCGAAATATCATGCACCTCTTGGGAGGCGAGGACTTGGTCAGCTGATACTTCCCACGTATTAAGAATTTTACCGCGTAGCGGCATCACCGCCTGAAACTCACGATCACGAGCCTGTTTCGCTGAGCCGCCTGCCGAGTCACCCTCCACCAAAAAGAGTTCGGTGCGACTGGAATCTTGCATCGCGCAGTCTGTCAGCTTACCGGGCAACGCTGGTCCCGAGGCGACTTTTTTCCGTACCACCTTTTTCGCGGCGCGCATACGGCGATGGGCGCTGGCAATGCACACCTCAGCCAAACGTTCGGCCAAGTGAGGACGCTCGTTCAGCCACAAGCTAAAGGCATCTTTGACCACGCCAGACACAAAGGCCGCACATTGACGTGAGGACAAACGCTCTTTCGTTTGGCCGGCAAATTGCGGGTCTTGGATTTTCACTGACAAGACGTATGCACAGCGCTCCCAGATATCATCCGCGGTGAGCTTCACACCACGAGGCAATAGGTTGCGGAACTCGCAGAACTCGCGCATCGCTTCCAGCATACCTTGGCGCAAGCCATTGACATGGGTGCCACCTTGCGGCGTCGGAATCAAGTTAACATAGCTTTCAGTAGTTAATTCACCGCCTTCCGGTAACCAAATCACCGCCCAATCGACCGCTTCATTTTTGCCACTGAACTCACCGACAAAGGGGGTTTCAGGCAATAATTCAAAGCCCTTCACACTGTCGGCAAGATAGTCTTTTAGGCCCGCTTCATAGCACCAGCTAATGGCTTCATCGGTATTTTTATCGGTGAAATTGATGGTTAAGCCCGGGCAAAGGACAGCTTTGGCTTTTAATATGGTTTTTAAGCGTGACAGCGAGAATTTACCGGAATCGAAAAACTGACTGTCCGGCCAAAAGTGCACCCGCGTGCCACGGTTGCGTCGTCCGCACGTGCCTGTCACGGTCAAGTCTTGCACTTTGTCGCCGTTTTCGAAGGCGATGTCATAGACTTGCCCATCGCGCTTGACCGTGATCTCAACACGACGAGACAAGGCGTTAACCACAGAGATCCCGACCCCGTGCAAACCACCACTAAATTGATAGCTTTTGTTGGAGAACTTGCCGCCAGCGTGAAGCTTACAGAGGATCAGCTCAACCCCAGACACTCCTTCTTCTGGGTGAATATCTACAGGCATCCCACGGCCATCATCAATCACTTCTAATGATTGGTCGGCATGAAGGATCACATCGATTTTACTCGCGTGGCCGGCAAGGGCTTCATCGACACTGTTATCGATCACTTCTTGCCCTAAATGGTTAGGGCGACTGGTATCTGTGTACATACCCGGGCGTCGGCGCACTGGCTCGAGCCCGTTGAGGACTTCTATCGATCCTGCGTTATAACTTTGCTCTGTCATAATCGATTGGCTTAATAAATGTGATGACATGGTCAGCAAGGGGGCCTAGCTTGTCAAGCTCCGCCCCCTGTTACCGCGAGTTTATGTGAACTGCCATCCGCCTCGTACGCCGCCATGTTCAGACGAGACAAGGTTTGCCTAAGACGTTGGCAATAAAAGGAGGCTACAATCCAAGGAACTGGATAATGTCGGCGCAGTAGCGTTCAAAGCCAACAAAACTATGATCGCCCTCTGGCTCAACCGTTTGTCGACTGGCACTAAATTTCTCAACCGCTTGACGATAGTCGAGCACTTCATCCCCCATTTGCTGCAGCAGCCAAAATTGCGAAGGGTGCGTCAAGGTAGGCACATCCAGCGTGCGCAGCGCCAAAATATCGTCAGCATCGAGTTGATAGCGCTCATGGGTGTAAGGGTTCACCTGCTCGCCGATATAATCTTGCAATAACTCATATGGGCGTACCGCGGGATTGACCAACACCGCCGGTATATCATAGCGCTCACTGAGCCAAGTGGCGAGAAATCCTCCCAGTGAACTGCCAACGAGCCCCAGCTGATGGGTGGCACCATAGGTATCGACCAACTCAGTCAACAGGTTCACGGTGGGTTCTGGGTGGCTCGGCAGTTGCGGGACGAGCACCTGAATATCCGGACGCATTGTTTGACAATACGCCCGCATTTGTCGTGCTTTTAACGACTGCGGAGAACTATTAAAGCCATGGAGATAAAGCAGTGCTGAGGCCATTGGGTTAGTATCCACTGGAGTCAAAATCAGGACGGAACTGTTGCCCCGTCACACGCTCAACTTGGCTCTCAATCCGTCCATCACTGTGCAAATCTAACCAGCGCCAGCCGGGGTTTTGATTATCCAATGCAAAGTCATGCGAGTCCGGCATAAATTGGATACAGGTTGACGGCGATGCCATAACTTGTACACCTTGATGGCGAACATTCAGCGCTTGGTGAATGTGTCCACACACCACGGCTTTTGCCTGTGGGTGTGCCGCCATGATCTGCCAAAACCGCTCGCGGTTAACCAACTTGTGTTGATCGAGCCAAGTACTGCCGGCCTCTAGCGGATGATGATGCAATAACACCAGTGCATGGCGCTGCGGGTACTCACTTAAGTGCTGATCTAACAGGCGTAACTGTTCGCTAGATAATTCACCATGTGGCACGCCCGACACTTGGCTGTCGAGTAATATCATTTGCCAGTGCTCGCCAAGCAACACTTGTGAACAATGCGATAACGAGCCAGATTGCAATACCGAACGCATCTCGGGTTGAAAGTCATGGTTTCCCGGCAGCCAAAAACAGGGTTGCTGCCAACGCTGAATTCCATCTACAAAGCGGCGATAAGATAACGCTGAGTGATCTTGAGATAAATCGCCGGTCGCAATAATGGCGTCAAAGGTACGTTGTGTGGCGCTTATCGCATCAAGCACCGCATGATAACTATGCAGTGTATTAACACCCAGCAAACTGCCCTGTTCGTCCGCGAACAGGTGCGTGTCGGTGATTTGCAGGAGACGAATACAATCGCCGTTCGCGTTCTCAATCTGGCAAGGCTGCAACGTTGAAAATACCTTTGCTGGTTTAGTTTAACGATGATTTATACACGGAGTCTGAGGCGGTCACGCCGCGGCGCAAACAGTGCGCCAGCCAATCAGACAAAAATGCATTAACCTGATGTTTTTCATTGCGCTGATGCATGCGCGGATTCGGATAATCATAACGCGGTTTTAGCCGTGAAATCTGCTGCGTGGTACACACTTCAGCAACACGTGCATCATGGTATAGACGCACGGTTAGATTCGCGCGTAAGTAGTCGGGCGCTTGGCCTTTGCCGAGCTGGGCAATGTCCAGTAAGGTGGTGTAACGGGTTGACTCACGGACAACCAACGCATATTCCTGTCCTTGAATATCGTATCGACACACTTGCCCCACCTCGTCGCGTTTAGGCATTAAACGGACAAGTTTGGCGTAGTTAGTTTCATACAGGCGCATCATCGCCGGTAAGTCGACTCGATAATCTGTTTTCACACACACCTACTGTTTATTGATTGATTTGTTCATTATAGCTTTGACGTAACCGACTAGCATTGAGTTCCAACCATTGCAGCGCAATGATGGATGCCGCGTTTTCAATCTCGCCATCGACGACCTTTTGATACGCCTGTTGACGTGAGAATCGATGAACCAAGATATCTTCATTTTCGCTTGCCAATCCGTGTACGCCAGCCGCTTCAGACGCATCGACAATCGCCACAAAGACCTCTAATTGTTCCGAGCAGCCGCCGGAGCTGGATAAATAGCGAGTCACTCGCTCCATCTGCTGCAATAAAAGGCCGGCTTCTTCCCGTGCCTCGCGATGTGCCACTTGCTCGGGAGACTCTTGCTTATCCATCATGCCCGCAACAATCTCAAGCTGCCATGGCGAAGCCCCAGCTGCCATCGCACCGACACGAATTTGTTCTAGCATAACCACTTCGTCACGCACAGGGTCATAGGGAAGTACTGCCACCGCATGACCACGCTCAAACAACTCGCGAACCACGGTGCCACTCCAACCGCCTTTAAACAATCGGTGACGAAACTGATAGCGATGAATTGAGAAAAACCCTTGATAGCATGGTGAGATATCTTCAATCACAATGTCTTCACGGCCAAACTGACCGGGGGGATGGCTGGACATACTCGCTCCTTGCTATTTGTGGTGGCGGTGCAGTCTTATCATTGGCACGATTGCGCTGCAAACCTTAAACTTAACTTTTTTGATAAAAGTTACAACTATTTTTAAGTCCCAATCGCAAACTGGATAGTTTACACTCAGTGTCTTAACAAATTGTCAGTTTCACGCAAGCATAATTGCGGTAAGCTAGTCGTCGTATTCTTATTGAACAGCTCAAATTCAGGGATTCTACCTATGAAAAAATTGCTCCCTTTGGCATTAGGCTTGGCACTCGGCAGCCTAAGCTCCGTGGCTCTAGCCGACGATCTCGCCCAAATTTACCAACAAGCGAAGCAAAGTGATCCCACACTCAATCAAGCCGCCGCTGAACGTGACGCTGCGTTTTCAGCCGTGGATGCAACGCGCGGTACATTGCTACCCCAAATTGGGTTAAATGCCGGCTATTCGATTACCCGCAATGACAGCAACGATCAGCGTGACAGTAACACCACCAGCGCAGACATCAGTCTAAGCCAACAAATTTTTAAGCGTGATAGCTGGATCAACCTCGATATCAGCGAAATGCAAGCTCGTCAGCTAGATGCCGTTTACGCCGCGCAACAACAAGGCTTGATGCTGCGTGTCGCACAGGCCTACTTTGACGTACTCCGTGCCATGGACAAGCTGGAATTTGTCAAAGCAGAGAAAGCGGCGGTTGGCCGTCAGCTTGAGCAAACCAAACAACGTTTCGAAGTCGGGCTCTCCGCGATTACCGACGTACACGATGCACAAGCGCAATATGACGCAGTACTCGCCGACGAAATCTTGGCTCAGAATGCCCTCACCAATAGCTATGAAGGCTTGCGTGAGATCACTGGCGAAGCGCCACGTGATTTGCGCGTGTTAGATACCGCACGTTTTAGCGCGAGTAAACCTCAGCAGCAACCAACCGCGTTGGTTGAAACTGCCGAAGAGAAAAACTTGAAGCTGTTGGCAAGCCGTATTGCCCGTGATACTGCCAAAGAGCAAATCAAGCTAGCTGAGTCTGGCCATCTTCCGACCTTAACGTTTAGCGCTAAATACGGCATGACAGATGTCGACAACCAGCACAGTGATGCGTATTCAAGTGATACCAACGAAGGCAGTGCCGGACTCACCTTTAGTTTGCCACTGTTTACGGGCGGAAGCACCTCAGCGAATGTTGAGAAAGCGCAGTATAACTACGTTGCAGCCTCGGAAAGCTTGGAAGCCACGTTCCGTTCAACCGTTAAGGACGTTCGCGCCTTCTATAACGACATTAATGCTTCTATCGGTGCCTTGCGTGCCTATGAACAAACGGTCATTTCTGCGCGCTCAGCCCTTGAAGCGACAGAAGCTGGCTTTGAAGTGGGCACACGTACCATTGTGGATGTCCTTGACGCCACACGCCGCCTGTACGATGCCAACCGTAACCTGTCGAATGCGCGTTACGACTACATCTTAAGCCGCCTTCAGTTGCGTCAAGCCGTGGGGACACTTAGCGAGCAGGACTTGCTAGAAATCAACAAAGGCTTGATTGAAAAGCGCTAAGCCTTAGCCGCTAACTTTGATCTAAAAAGGTGCCCTCAGGCACCTTTTTTATTGACGGTTACTCGCTCGGTTTTATTGACCGCGACGAATTGACTCAATGATTTCAGTAGTGGAACAGCCGTCTTCAAAATTCAGCACTTTCACCTCGCCACCATTATCCATCACCGCCTCAGCACCCGCGATCTCATCAACCTGATAATCGCCGCCTTTGACCAATAGGTCTGGCAAGACAGCACCAATCAGGCGCGCAGGTGTTTCTTCACTAAAGGGCACCACCCAGTCGACCGCCCCCAAGCCAGCCAATACCGCCATACGTCGGTCCGTCGGGTTGACGGGACGTCCAGGCCCTTTCAAGGCTTGAACCGATGCGTCGGTATTCACCGCCACAATCAGACGATCTCCCAGTTTGGCGGCTTCATTCAGGTATGCCACATGGCCAGCATGTAAAATGTCAAAGCAGCCATTGGTCATCACCACTTTTTCACCGCGCCCTTTGGCGACTTTCACCGCCTCAATCAACTGCGCTTCTGTGGTAACACCAAACCCAGATTCGTGCGAGCCATGAATCGCTTCGGTCAACTCAATAGTAGATAAGGTAGAGGTACCGAGTTTACCGACCACTACACCAGCCGCCGCATTCGCCAGTGCGCAGGCCTCTTCGATGGGTTTGCCCGCTGCCAACGATGCCGCCAATACCGAAATCACAGTATCGCCGGCCCCGGTCACATCATAAACTTCTTTGGCCAGTGTCGGCAGATTCAGTGGGGCGACATCGGGGCGAAGTAGCGTCATACCGTGTTCACTGCGGGTCACCAATAATGCACCCAACTGATATTTTTCAATCAGCGCAACGCCTTTTTCGACCAAGTCTTCATCACTGTCTACCCGTCCAGCAACCGCTTCAAACTCAGCCATATTTGGGGTTAATAAGCTGGCACCGCGATAGCGCTCAAAATCAGTACCTTTCGGATCCACCAAGGTGGTTACACCGGCTTGCTTGGCCGCCTGAATCAAGGGTTGGACTTGCGACAGTGCACCTTTCGCGTAATCGGACAAAATCATGGCCTGACATTGCGGTAAAGCCGCTTCGACTTTTGCCAACATAGGAGCCACATCCACGCCATCAAATCCCTCTTCAAAATCAAGACGGATCAGCTGCTGATTGCGACTCATCACCCGCAACTTAGTAATCGTGGGGTGGGAATCGAGCGCGACAAAATCACACGCAACCTTGAGCGAGTGAAGTTTCTGCGTGAGCGCATCGGCTTGCTCATCCTTGCCTGTCAAACCAATGAGTTGGGTATGACCCCCTAACGCAGCGATGTTCATGGCAACGTTAGCTGCGCCACCGGGACGCTCTTCTGTTTGATTGATCTTCACTACAGGTACAGGTGCCTCAGGCGAAATTCGCCCCGTTGGGCCATACCAATAGCGATCAAGCATCACATCACCCACGACCAAGACTTGGGCTTGGCTGTAGTCAGGAAGGCTAAGTTTCATCTGGATCTCCGATACTGTCGTTACTGGGCGATAGTAGCACAGCCCCAATAAAAATGACCTATTGTCAGATGGCGCACCGTACAAAAAACACGCAAAAACATTTCGATACCGTCACAATGAGGCAGGTTCGCGCACGATTGTGGCGGGACAGCTTTTTAATTTTGCTCTACAATAGCGCAAGCCTCTCGGCCCCTTCTGGTTTTGGTTTTCATGAGTCATTAACGCTATGAGCGATTTTTCAGCGCCCACTTTTCGGATTGGGTTTGTTCACCCTCGGTATTGGCATACTTGGCTTGGTGTCGGATTCATGTATCTGGCAAGTTGGCTTCCTTATCGCGTCCAGTTTTATTTGGGCCGCGGTCTGGGTCGACTCATGTATACGCTGATGAAACGCCGCGTTGGCATCGCCGATCGTAACCTTGCGCTCTGCTTCCCAGAAATGACCCGCGCTGAGCGTGCCGCGATGGTCAAAGAAAATTTTGCGAATTCGGGCCTTGCCTTGTTCGAAACTGGGATGGCGTGGTTTTGGCCCAAGTGGCGAATCAACAAGCATGTCACCATTGAAGGGTTAGACACCCTGATTGATCTGGAAAAGCAAGGTAAAGGGGTATTGCTGATCGCCGTCCACTCACTCAATCTAGAAATCGGTGCACGTGGCCTTAGTGACCAAACACCTGGCGTTGGCGTTTACCGCCCCAATACTAACCCTGTCTATGACTGGTTCCAGTTTCGGGGCCGAATGAAACGTAACATTGGCGTAGATCGAAAAGACGTCAAGTCCATGATCCGCTACCTCAAAGAGGGGCACCGGATGTGGTACGCCCCCGACCATGACTATGGCCGACGCCGCTCAACCTTTGCGCCGCTCTTTGCGGTCGAAAAAGCCTGTACCACCACAGGGACGAGCTTGCTCGCCACTGCCGGTCATGCAACCGTGGTGCCTTTTTCCGTGATACGCCAACGACGCAATGGGCAGTATCACGTTAAGATAGAGGCGCCAATCAAACACTTTCCTAAAGACGCCCATGAAGCCGCCGTGGTTACCAACCAAGCGGTTGAGCGTTTAATTCTTCGCGCCCCAGAGCAATACATGTGGCTACACCGACGTTTTAAAACACGTCCCGAAGGTGAGCCTTCGTTGTATTGAGTTAAAAAAGGGCTGCTCGTGCGGCCCTTTTTGCTGCTACGGCTGACCTAACCACTGATGCCAAGCCTGTTCGACCACCTCTCTTTGCGTCACAAATTCGCTTTGAGGCACCACGCCTGATTCACCAGCAAGGTGGCTGCGATGAAGCGCATTACGCATACCGGTATACGCCTCTTTCAGTGCCAAAGCTTGTGATGTTGGCATCACCCCCGTATCTCCGGCTTGTTCAAAAATACGCGCATTATCGCTGTAGCGTGTTAAGGCCGGATACTGCTGGCTATGGCTTAACACCAAATACTGCGCCAGAAACTCAATATCCGTAATCCCACCTTTATCTTGCTTAATCGCAAACACGGCTGGGTCATGTCGGTGCGCGTGCTGGCGCATCTTCTCTCGCATCGACGAGACMTGCTCACGCAGTGTCTCTGACTCTCTTGGGATGGTAAGAATACGCTGACGAACCTCAGAAAATGCTCGGCTTAAAGACGGATCGCCATAGATCATCCGCGCACGCACTAGCGCCTGATGCTCCCAAGTCCACGCTTCATTTTGCTGGYAATCCGCATAGGCTTCTAAGGTACTGACCAACATTCCTGAGGTGCCCGAGGGACGCAGACGGGTATCAATTTCATATAACACCCCAGATGCCGTACGGGTTGAGAAAAGATGCACAATGCGTTGCGCCAGTCGTAAATAAAACTGACGGCCATCGATCACCTTGCGGCCATCGGTTTCTATATGGCTTGGACAGTCATGCAAAAACACCACATCCAAATCGGAGTTATAACCTAATTCCCAACCGCCAACTTTGCCATAGCCGACCACGGCAAAGCCGCGCCCTTCACGGTCAGTTAAATGCGTGGGCTGACCATATTTTTCGGTCATTTGGTACCACGCTTGATTCACCACCGCTTCCACAATCGCTTCGGCTAAATAGGTTAAGTGGTCACTCACTCGCATCACCGGCAATACCCCCGCAATATCAGCGGCGGCAATTTTCAGTAACTGGGTTTGCTTGAATTGACGCACCGCTTCCATTTGCTGTTCCATATCTTCAACCGGGATCCGCGCCAGATAATCCCCAAGTTCACTCCGATACGCGTCGGGCGCTAACGGTTGATAGAGATGGGTTAAATCCAATAGCTCATCCAACAGCATGGGGTAACGGGCAAGCTTTTCTGCAACCAAGGGACTCGCGGCACATAAGCGTAGGACTTGGTCAATGGCGCTAGGATGCTCGTCCAGAAGCTCAAGGTAGGTCGTGCGTGTCGCAATATTGACCAATAAGTGGGTAATATGCGGCAGTACACGTTCAGGATGAGGCTGCGCCAGTAATTTACTGAGTAATACTGGCATAAGGCGGTTTAGCACATCCCGACCTCTCGGACCCAAGGTCCGCTTTGCCAGCTCTTGCTTAAAGCTCAACAATTGATCCGCGATGTTGGTCTCCGGCACGCCAAGATCGGCCAAGATCAAATTCGCATTATCAGGATCCCGCGCCATCGCCCACAAGTCATGATATTCGCTATCAACGTCGGCATCGCCTTCTTGCTCATCATCCCCAATCAAGCCAGAAAATACCTGATGGACCGCATGCATATGCTGGTGAATTTTAGCGACCAAGGATGGCCAATCCGATTCATTTAACGCCGCACACAGACGTGCTCGATCAAGCTCCGTCTCAGGAAGCGTTTGGGTTTGTTTATCGTCAATCGCTTGCAGCAGGTTTTCTACCCGACGCAAGTAAAGGTACGCGGCCTTCAACTGCGCCACATCGTTAGCGGGTAATAATTCCAGCTCATCCAGCGCCGCCAAGGTCTCTAACAAGCCCCGCTGACGCAAACTCGGCTCTCGGCCCCCGCGGATCAGCTGAAAAGATTGGGCAATAAACTCAATTTCGCGAATACCGCCGGCGCCTAATTTAATATTGTCCGTCAAGCCGCGTCGACGGACCTCACGCTGAATTAACTGCTTCATACGACGCAGGGCTTGAATGGCACTAAAGTCGATATAGCGACGAAAGACAAACGGGCGCAACATCTGACGCAAGCTTTGATAGCAATCGTATTGCTCTTWGCCCATCACCCGCGCTTTGATCATCGCATAACGTTCCCAATCCCGACCTTGTTCTTGATAGTAATCTTCGAGCGCAGCAAAGCTCATGACCAAAGGACCACTATCGCCAAAGGGGCGCAAACGCATATCAACCCGATAGCAAAAGCCATCCACGGTCGGTTGGTCGAGCGCTTTAATCAAGCGTTGCCCTAATCGGGTAAAGAACTGCGCATTGGCGATACTGCGTCGCGCACCTTGCGTTTCGCCATTGTCGGGATAGGTAAAAATTAAATCGATGTCTGAGGAAAAGTTCAGCTCACCGCCCCCCAGTTTTCCCATACCAAGGATCAACATAGGTTGCGCCTCGCCTTCCGCATTTATTGGCGTGCCCCACGACTGAATGCAATGCGCATAAAGCCATTGATAGGCGGCCAGTATTTGCGCCTCAGCCAATGCCGATAGATGCTGCAAACTTTGTTCTACTGACCAATTACCTTGGATATCTTGCCAAGCAATCCACACCAGCTCTTGTTGGCGCACCTGACGTAACACGCGATGGAACGCGGCTTCATCGTCAACCGATTCAAGTGCTTGGGCTAATAAGGATGAGTACTGACTCGCGCGACATGGATCATCGCGATGTTGGTATAACCAGTCCAATAAACCGGCTTGCTGTAATAAGGCAGCCGCAATAAATTCACTGCATCCAAGCGCCCGCTCGAGTTGCTCGCGAGCACTATCTTGCCAGCGCGCCAATGCCTCTGCGCAGTGCGCTTCAAGCTGGGAGATATGATGATTGATGGTTGAGGCGAGCATATCAGGCAAAGCCATGGTGATTCCTTGTTGCGCTATCCTGCTTTGACATTAACAAAAAACGGCCCGCATGCGCAGCGGGCCGTTCCAGAGTGTGAAAAACGCGTCGATTAAATCTTGAATGCGCCAATTTTTTCATTAAGCGATTGGGCACTTTGCTCCACCATTTCTGCAGTTTCATGCAACTCGGTGACCACGGTCACAGAAGCTTGCACCAGCTCTTTCACGTTGGTGAGATTTTGGTTCATTTCACCCGCGACCGAAGCTTGTTGTTCTGACGACGAAGCAATTTGGAAATTCATATCATTGAGAGAACGGATCTGCGCCACGATTTGATCGAGTTCCCCGCCCGCTTGGCTGACCGAATCAACACTGCTATCAGCCTCACTCACACTACGCTCCATCAAGCTTACTGCTTGTTGTGCACTTTGCTGCAATTGGGTGATCATATCCTGAATTTCCACCGTCGCCTCTTGGGTATGTTGTGCCAACTTACGCACTTCATCGGCAACCACCGCAAATCCACGTCCGCTATCCCCAGCACGCGCCGCTTCTATTGCGGCATTGAGAGCCAGCAAATTGGTCTGCTCAGAAATCCCTTGAATAGTGACAACCACAGTGCCAATTTTTTCCACTTGCGATTCAACTTGGCTCACTACGTGTGATGACTGACTAATGTCACTCGACAGCTCGTTAATGGTGTTGATGGTCGTTCCCACATAGCGCTGACCACTCGCCGCCTGTTCATTCGACGCTTCAGTGGCTTTCGAGGCTTCACGCGTATGTTCAGCCACATTCTGCACCGTGGCACTCATCTCACTCATCGCTGAGGCAAGCTGATCGATTTCGGCAAACTGTTCCTGCGCAGATTCCTTGGTCTCCGCCATACTGATGGTCATAATCTCTGCTAATGATGACAACTCATCAGCGGCTTGACGCTGCGCATCAATCACATCCACCAGTTGTTGGCGAGACGTCTCAAGCTCACGCGCCAGATCACCAAATTCATCACGACTGTTCATCTCAATTGGCTCGCTTAAATCTCGCTGCGCCAAGGCCCGAATTCGATCGGTGAGGTAATTGATTTGCCGCAGCATAATATTGGAGCCACCCAGCAAAATGACCATAAAGGAGACAATCATCAGTGCCGTCTGCCAAGCTATTTGGATCATATAGTCGTGATAATACGACTGGGCTTCCGACGTTGGCTGCGAGGCAACAATCCACCAATCACTGCCGGCAACAGGTACCGCATAACCATGTCGTGCACCGTCATACACCGTATAGCTGAATGCGCTGGATTGATTGAGAAATAGGTCAGCCACGTCACTATCTTGGTGATCATCTGGCACGCGTAGCTCAGCGAATTTAGTCATTGAAGGATGTGCCCACACCTGACGCTTTTTATCATTCACCAAGTACAAATAGGCACCTTCACTGAACTCGGCATTCATACTCTCGACCGCTTCTCGCATCAGTCGCTCACCGTCAGGCTGCGCAATCAATGCCTGAGTCATAGCTGCGCTCGAGCGCGCCAGTTCTTGTGTCTGTTTGAGGGTAAAATCCACCACGGATTGACGGAATGTTTGTGCATCCCATAATTGCTTACCCACCAACAACACGGTGCTAAATACCATCAAAATAACCAGCTTGGGAACTAAACGCAGATTGGTCACTGGTTTTTCCCATGCATAGAAGCTATGTTTCGCCATAATCCTGCATACTCCATGCCCACATTAATGCTGACTCGCGACCCTACGAGGCGGGCGGTAATTATTTTCGACAATCCGTTATATCGGTAAATCCGGTGATGACTAAACCCTTGTTTACCTTATTTGTGATAACTGCCCGCATCCATATTCAATAATGATAAGTTAGTCAGTTCAACGGACATCCCAATGCCTCACCGCGCGGTTATATCTAACCAAAGAGAAATGCATTTTGATGTAGATTGCGTTTTCTTCCACTTCTATTAGGTAGTTATTCAATTTGCGATCGCACGCGCAGTACAAAAAAAAGCAGCTCATTGAGCTGCTTTAAAGGAAGGCATTTAATCTTGCCAATAGGGAGTAAGCGTCAGGCCTGTTTGGCGACTTTGCGTCATCGCATGCAATAAAGACTCTTCTTTACGCGCCAACCATTTTTCTGCTTGCTTCTTATCTTCGTCATCGTCCAACTCTGCCACCAGTTCACGCACAGGCTCGAGTAAACGCAGCTCTTCAATGCCTTGCAACATATCCAGCCAAGGCAGGCGGAACGCTTTGCGCCGGCTTTTATCAAACAAAGACGCGAGGCAGGTACCCAGTAACAAGTTGCGTTGCAGTCTTGGATACTGATCAAAATAGTCGTGCCGCGTCAGGGTTTTCGTCTCATCAAAAACCGCCAACAGCTCTTGCCAAGAATCAGGCAAGGCTTTATCGGCAAATTGTTGGATAGGCTGGGCAAGCTTTTCTTCCGCTTTGTCATCTAAGAAAGGCTGCCACCCTTTGGATAAAATCCACCGACTCAAATCCAACAGCAGGTTGCAGTAACGTGACGCATGGAGGAGCGCAACCACGTYTTCTCGCTCAGGCAAGGTTTCGTGCTTGTCTTTTAGCGCCTTAACCAAGGATTTGCGGGCATTAAGTTTGCGTAAATATTGCCCCTTATCTTCGCACAAACGTGCAATGGCAGTGGCATGGTCAAGCCAAGCTAACTCGCCTTCAAACCATTGCAGCTCTTGGCGCAAAAGGGTGCTAGCACGGCGAGGCACCACACTACCAAACAACGCAAGCGCTTGACGGATCAGTAATACCGCATAGCGAATTTCTTGCAGCGCATCGAGCGATTCTCGCTCAATGTAGATTTGCTCATGGTAATGCCAATGGCTGAGCGCATGCTCCAAAATACGGATCAGCGCTTTCTCTTGAGAGTCGTCATCACGTAACTTCACAATCGATAGTGCCGTGACCGGATCGCCTTGGTAACCCGTTGCTAAACGATAGCCACGCGCAGCCTTGCTTAAATTCCCAAGACGCACGCCGCCTTCATCAGCCAAGTTACGCGCCAGTGAGAACAACGCATCGGTTTGACCAGAAATCAACTCCAGTTCAACCTCAGAAATCACGTCTTTATCGCCCGCATCCGTCGACACTTCGCCTTGATCACAGGCCAGTTCGATCTGGCTGCCGTCTTCGGTCGCCAAAAGCCACTGACGGCGCACAAAATCAGTCGAAAATAGCGGCTGAAGTTGACTCGCAAGCGCTTGTATATCTAATCCATCGGGCCATGCTTCGACCGGGATCAAAGAAAGGTCCGGCTCAGGTCCGTTAAGCTCGGCGTTGTACTCTGGGCGTTGATGTAGCCCAGCGACCACCCGGCCCGCCGTTTTCAGCGTTTGAATATAAACGCCGTCAAAGCGGCGCACCCGCAAACCGATATCGTGTTTGCGTAGGGTAAAATCTGGCGTATCAAAGTAGATGTTTCCCAGCTCGCGCTGGCTCTGCTGTAGCTGCTTTACACCGACAATCTTATCGCGAATGCGGTGAGAGAAGTCAGAAGAGACAAAAAACTTGAGCTCTATCTCAGTGTCCATACGGGTACCTATAGCCAATTGCCAGACAAGGATATGAACAATTGATCCTGTCGGCAAGTACTGGAGTTATCAGGCTTGATCAGGCGCAATGAGGGTGAGATCACAAAAGCTGTTTCTTTAACCAATGTTCTGCGCTACCATTCGCCGCTCCGATATACCATCGTTGAACGTTTGGCCTCCATTTTGCCCTCTGGGCACGAGGCAACCAGGTAGATTACGGCTATGCCAGTAAATACAATTGTCGGGCTGTTTGCAAAAAGCCCAATTAAACCCTTACAACGCCATGTTAATCGTGTGAACGATTGCTGTGCGTTACTCATTCCTTTTTTTAACGCCTGTGAGCGTCAAGATTGGGAACAGGCTAACCAACTGCGTCAGCAAATTTCTGATATTGAGAAAGACGCAGATACACTGAAACGCAATATACGACTCAAACTTCCCCGCGGTCTCTTTATGCCTGTTGATCGGACAGACATGCTGGAGCTGCTCACCCAACAGGATAAGTTGGCAAACTTGGCAAAGGATATCGCTGGCCGCGTGATTGGCCGTCAGCTCCGTATGCCCCCCTCGATGAATGATGCCTTTATCGCCTACGTCCAGCGTTGTTTGGATGCAGCCGATCAAGCACGCCGTGTGATCAATGAACTGGAAGAGTTACTAGAAACTGGGTTCAAAGGCCGCGAAGTGACTTTGGTGGCAGAAATGATTCATCAGTTGGATGTGATTGAAGACGATACCGACTCCATGCAAATCCAACTTCGCCAAGCATTGATGGCTGTCGAACACGAATATAACCCGGTCGACGTCATGTTCTTGTACAAAATCCTTGAGTGGGTCGGTGAAATCGCCGATCAAGCGCAGCGTGTTGGCGCGCGCTTAGAGGTGATGCTTTCCCGTTCCTAACCGAGTGATGTAATAACAAGGTACTACAATGGAAATCCTGATGAATCACGGGACCATTTTAATTATGGTCGCCGCGGCTTTTGGTTTTTTAATGGCAATTGGTATCGGCGCCAACGACGTCGCCAATGCAATGGGCACGTCGGTCGGCTCTAAAGCGCTGACCGTGAAACAAGCCATTATTGTTGCCATGATTTTTGAATTTGCTGGCGCTTATCTTGCTGGCGGCGAGGTAACAGACACCATCCGAAAGGGGGTAATTGACACCGCACTCTACGCGGATCAACCGCTTGAGTTGGTGTTTGGTATGATGTCAGCCCTGCTGGCTGCTGGCACTTGGTTGCTCCTTGCCTCATACATGGGCTGGCCGGTCTCGACGACCCACTCTATTATTGGTGCCATTATTGGCTTTGCCTGCCTGTCCGTCGGTTCTGAGGCGGTGGATTGGCACACCGTACAAAGCATTGTGGGCAGTTGGATTATCACACCGCTCATCTCAGGCATCTTTGCCTACCTCATCTTCCTCAGTGCACAACGCCTTATCTTCGATACCGATCATCCGGTGCTAAACGCCAAACGCTTTGTTCCCATTTATATGTTTATCACCGCATTTATTATCGCGATGGTAACCATTAAAAAAGGCCTCAAACACGTTGGTCTTCACCTCTCCACCTTTGAAGCTGTCAGTGCGTCTATCGTGCTTTCTGCACTG
This sequence comes from Salinivibrio sp. IB574, assembly GCF_001996205.1. NCBI lineage: Bacteria > Pseudomonadati > Pseudomonadota > Gammaproteobacteria > Vibrionales > Vibrionaceae > Salinivibrio > Salinivibrio sp. IB574. The sequence goes on from NZ_MUFN01000034.1 coordinate 30,753, forward strand.
ATCATGTTCTATGGGGTGTACTATATTTCTCGTAAGTATCGCGGCGACGAGAATCAAGGCTTTCAAGGCGTTGAACGTATTTTCAGTTTGTTGATGGTCGTCACCGCCTGTGCAATGGCATTCGCTCATGGCTCTAATGATGTGGCTAACGCAATTGGTCCCCTATCAGCGATTGTGGCCACGGTACAAAACCTTGGTGAAGTCGCGGAAAAAGCACACATTGCTTGGTGGATTCTGCCTATGGGCGGCATCGGGATCGTAGTCGGTTTGGCTACGCTCGGACACCGCGTGATGGCCACCGTGGGATCAGGCATTACTGAGCTCACCCCAAGCCGTGGTTTTGCCGCACAACTAGCGACCGCAAGTACCGTGGTGCTGGCCTCAGGGACAGGGCTGCCTATCTCGACCACCCAAACCTTGGTGGGGGCGGTGCTCGGCGTCGGCTTTGCCCGTGGTATTGCCGCGCTCAATTTAGGCGTAGTGCGCAACATTGTCGCTTCTTGGCTTATCACGCTACCGGCTGGCGCCTTGCTAGCTGTGATCTTTTACCATGTGATGACCGCTGCATTTGCGTAAACTGAGCGAGTGATGTCAAATCACGGTCAAAAAAAGGGGAGCATGGCTCCCCTTTCCTTTTGGCCTATGGCACTATGCGCAACAAAGGCGATGTGTCCCATACTGAAAAAACGCAAAGGACCCCAGACGTGAAACACCTGTATTCTGCTCTTATGTTGCTGATTGTACTTGTGGCCCCCCGTGCAATGGCAGAAAACTATATTTCCGACGAATTGTTTACCTACATGCATTCTGGTCCAGGTACACAATATCGCATTATTGGTAGCGTCGATGCGGGCGATAAAATTACCGTATTAAGCCGCGACCGCGATGCAGGTTATACCCAAGTGGTTGATAGCCGTGGCCGTAAAGGCTGGGTAAAAAGTGATTACGTCACTACGCAACCGGGCTTAAAAGAGCGACTGCCTGCACT
>NZ_MUFN01000035.1:0-40813 GCF_001996205.1 Salinivibrio sp. IB574
CTGATAGCCAACTCTTCCCAGCCCCTGAGTTACCTATTATGACAACTCTTTTCATACACGGTTACCCATTTAATTCTTGGCCACCAAAAAAGAAAAACGACAAATACCTCTCGATGTAATCCATCTTAAAATATTTGTCGTCATTGCTATTACGCCCTTGGGTCCGGGACGGTTTTAAAGGTAGCGTCGAAAACCTTGTTGTCACCCTCAGAGAGTTTTAACTGATAACCAAGTGATTTTTCATAAAACTCTATAGCTTGGGCCCGTTCTCCTGTGATCAGTAGTGAATGACTTAAGATCGCATTCGTGAATGCTTGAATCCAATTCGCGCCTTGTCCGTCAAAGTAGGAAAATGCCGTTTTCGCAAATTGAATACACAGAGGAGAATCATTGATACAAAGTGCTCTTGCTATCGCTAAATTGGCAAGTTCAATATTCTCTTGGGTTCCTACTTCTGACCAATGATACAGAGAGGAAAATGCAACCGTTAAAAGCCTTTTCTTCTCTTCTTGGCTCAGGTCTGATTCCGATAACGACCAAAATTCATTGTTGCTTTCAATTGCGAAGTATCGGTTAAAGCGAGAGATTTCTTCACTATTTGGCTTGGCCATAAACATCCTTATTAATATAAATGATATAATTATAACCCACCCAATGCTTAGCAATAGGTGGTAACAATATACACTTCATAGTTATTAGTTACAATTCAGAAGTGTATACACAAACTTCCCTTTCCTGTCCTTGTATACGATACGACTCCGTACCTATGTATGTGATACCCAATTTTTTAATCACAGATTTTGAGCGCGAATTTCCAACTAGATGTGTCACTTTTAAGCGCTTCAATCCATAGTGTTTTTTAGCAGATTCTATTAAACAACGTGATGCTTCTGTGGCATAACCTTTTCCCCAGTAAGGTATACCCAACCAATAACCAAGCAGGCCAGTACCCTCCTCCAATTTTGGAAAGCTCACCGCCCCAATCAGTTCCAGCGTGGTTTTTAACGTGATGGCATAAACCACACCTTGACCACTTAAAAACAACGACTCGTGGATTCGTATCCAACTTTCGGCATCAGAAATATTATATGGATGGGGGATATTTGCGGTCATTTCCGATACTTTCTTTTCCCCAACCAGTTCGGCGACACGTTCCGCATCATTGAGAGAAAACGGCCTCAATATTAACCTGTCACTTTCGAAGATTTTTTGCACTATACCTCCTTAAAAAATTAAACGAGAATTATAAAAGGTCAAAGCGCATGATTTCTTAATGAAATTTAATTGTCCAAATAGATTTAAACCTAAATGTTACTATTGAAATTCGTCACCCTGATTTTTTAAGGTTTTATGCCCGCACCTTGTACAAACTTCATATCGATCGATTAAGTCCAACGATGCACCAACAGGACTGGCAACACCACCAAAGAAACCGTCGAGAAAAGCCTTAAACTGTTCTTTTTTACTTTTCCCATATTTAGAAGGCTTTTGCTTTATGATTTCTTTATGCTCAGTTTCTTGTCCACATTTCTCACAAAACATACTATTCATTCTGATTCCTCAACACTTCTGCACCTTTATTCACTTTTCGATGCGTCTCATCGCTTCATCCAGCCACGTTCATTTTTAAGCTTAGTGAATATATTCCGTAGTCTTTTTAACTTGATTTATAGGCTGGCTTACTCAGATCGTCGATGCCTGCTCAATAAAACTGGTTCAAATCCATAGCCGACCCAATTCTTTGATGGCTTTAGTCCCGCCAAGTACTGCTTGGCGAGACTCCTATTAAAAACTATGAGGCTCAAGGCCTTTCCGTGCTCTGTTTAGTTAATCGCGTCTATCTAAACGTTGCTCTGTTGCGCTGATTTAGCGTTTGATAACAATAGTGCCCGTTTCAACGACACGAGACTCCTTCGACGCCATGACCTTCGCCGTGTGCTTTTCGGATGAGAAAAGTGATTTCGCTGATGTCATCGGTTGACTGATAGACGGAGCATGCTCTTGTTTTTGAYAATGAATTTCCCAATTTCGAGTGTCAGTGTTGTAGCGCATGAAGGCAAAGCCGGTAATATTTTTAATCATGGTGTTGTCTTGCTGGTAAAAGCCGTAGTCACGAAAACTCATGTACTTGATTAAGTTATTACCGTGTTCTTGCACATCATTGTATTGCTTATCTTCTTTACCACCTTCCACATGGTAGACTCTAATGCGGTCATCATCCCAGTCATCAACCACAAAAGAACACCCGCTAAAATTTGGCGTGAAAACATACAAATGGTCTCGATGAGGGTCGGGATGCTTGGGTATATCGAGGTACTTACCTTGCGCTACCCAGTAGGCCATCTGTGATGTATTTTTATCGGGCTGTTCACCTGCGAATGTATCGATGACTTGAATCGTACCGACTGTTCCATGTGCGTATTGATACTGCATACCACTAAAAACAAGTTCACCACTCTCTCTTACTTCCTTTTGAGTCACCGCGCTAAGTGATGAGACCTGTAGAGCGACAACTTCAGCGCTAACAGGCTGATTCGCGAAGCTGGCCCCAAGTAGATCCGAGGGTAAAACACGTTTTCCTACCGCATCGTTCATTCCCATTCTGGATGCTGGCATCGGTGACAAAATTGCACCAGGAAACTCCCGCTCTTCACCGACATAAATACGGTTATTTTGTTCTTTCGCTTTACGGTCAGCGGCTATCTTATTTCTGTGCGCAGCGTATCGAGGTTCATTGGCTTGAGTTTTTTGCCAGTTTTCTTCCTGCTCCTGAAATCGTTCTCTACGCTGTCTTTCAATTTTTTCTCTCGAAGTTTCTTTTGGCGCAGCAGGTTCGCTAATCGCTTTATTGACCGGCATTGATGCGCCTGTTGGCGCAAAATTTCTTGTAGTGGCGCGATCTAATGCAGCCTTTGACGCAGCGGATTGCCTTGCCATTTCACAACTTGCACACGGACACGTTAATGGGTCAGGATGCATTACGGGACATCGGTGAGGTTTAGAGGAGTCAAAAACATCGGATAAGTTCATATCACAATCCACTCGCGTTCTCTGAATATGCGCATCGTTCCATAATAAGGAAAACGGGTGCGTAACATGCAGTAGTTATGTTAATGAGTCACCCTCCTATTTTTAAACAACGTTAAACGTAGAGGGTTTGGCAGTACGCTCCAATATCATTGGAGAGTCATGCCGCCTAGTACCATTAGGTCATCATTGTTCTATATTTACCGCCACCAGTTTCATATCTATCCGTGACGCATCCATACCACCCTAACGAGTATAAGGTTAGCAGCAGGACGCTGGCCCCAGCATCGAAAAAACCTGGCTCTTGGTAACACGTTTTTCATAACACAGTCTTCTGCATGTGACGAGAAAAATCGCTATGTGATCTCCACTATTTTTAGTGTGAATATATCGTCCTATCGATTCACCGCCGCAAGACCGAAATAAACCGCCATAATGATGTACGCAAGAGAATGGTTATTTGAGATTTGAAAAGCCGAGACAGCGTGATTTAACTCGTTCCCTCGCTCCTGAGTGGGAACGAGAAGTAATGTCTAATGGCCCTGTCTCATGATTGGCAGGCGTTGAGACCGCAGTAAGAGACCTTCTGAATGTGTTTGCCGTAAGCAATGACTTAATGGCGGAAATGACAGAACGAAGTAGACGACTTTGCTGTTCGAGAGCATTGGCTGCTGCGCAGCCAAAAAAATGCCATTGCCTATTGACCGGAGAAGAGCTCATAGGTGTTAGGCGACATTTCTACGTTTAACTTCTTTCTTATACGAAGATTCATTGTATAGCCAAATAACCCAAAATGCGAAAAACATCCCGGTCGTGTAAATTGAGTAATTAAGAGCATTATCCGATAAGAAAATCGTAATGCTTGCCGCATCAGAAGATGGATAAAGGAAAATAACATTAAAAATCATGTACAAAATGGCTGTGACGAAAGTCGTTCTGAAAAGCCAATTTAAACACCCTTTCTTTCGCGATTTTTGCCAATTATCAAATGCTTTACCATTCATTAATCCACTCCTTTCTATTAATTGAAGCTAGATTCACGCCAAGATACTATCAATACTCTATCGTTTATCTCATGTCGCCTAACGAATGACATGGATTCCCCCTCTTGACGATCTGCCACACTTAGGTGCGGCCTTGAATACCGGAGGTAACCATGTCTACTCAATTCTTTTGTGGCGTTGATCTCGCCAAGCACCACTTTTCTCTTCACGCGGTGGATGACCACGTAAAAATCATTTTCCATAACTCGTTCTCACGCTCCTGAGTGGGAACGGGAAGTAATGTCTAATGGCCCTGTCACGGCAAGCAGCGGTGAGTCGCAGTAACAGACCTTCTATATGTGTTTGCCATAATCAATGACTTAATGGCGGAAATAACAGAACCTTTGTTGTTTGAGAACATTGGCTGCTCGCGCAGCCAAAAAAATGCAATTGCCTATTGACCGGAGAAGGGCTCATATGTGTTAGTTGCCCATCTCAAGTCCGAGTGCTAACATTCGTACACACAACAGCAAAGGAATACATCATGGACACTAGAATTCAATTTCGTGTTGATGAAGAAACAAAACGCTTAGCACAACAAATGGCTGAGAGCCAAGGGCGCACACTGAGTGATGCTTGCCGTGAACTTACTGAGCAACTCGCTGAACAACAAAGAAAAACATTATCTCACGATGCGTGGTTAACTGAACAAGTAAACCTAGCATTTGAGAAGTTTGACTCAGGAAAATCCGTTTTCGTTGAGCACCAAGCTGCTAAATCTCGAATGGAAGAGCGTAAAGCCAGAATCCGTAATCGAGGCAAGCAATGATTTTATGGGAAGAAGCGTCACTTAACGATCGTGAAAAGATCTTCGAATTTCTCTATGACTTCAACCCTGATGTAGCAGAAAAAACTGACAGCCTCATTGAAGCAAAAGTAGATAACTTGGTTGAACAACCTTTAATGGGCGTACAACGAGATAGCATCCGCGGACGATTGCTCATTATTCCTGAGATTTCGATGATTGTCTCATACTGGGTCGAGGGCGATATCATCCAAGTGATGCGTGTACTCCACCAGAAACAAAAATTCCCTACGGATTGATTGCTTCCTCTGGGGAGCTAACGCTAAGCTAAATTGCAGTTGAATCCGCGATGACTTAATGGCGGAAATGACAGAACGAAGTAGACGACTTTGTTGTTCGAGAACATTGGCTGCTCGCGCAGCCAAAAAAATGCAATTGCCTATTGAACGGAGAAGGGCTCATATGTGTTATTTTTGGACTGACTGATACACGTTATTTTCTATTGAAGCTCCTGCAAATTCAAAGGTTAGACGCCCTATTCGACTCAACCCCAGATGCTCATAAAATCCATTGGATTCATTTTCAACCCAAGTGTAAAGCCAGTATTTATTACCCAACTGATTTTCGACTTCATTCAAAAGCTTCCGACCTAACCCTTTCCCTTTGAAAGTGTTATCGACATATAGTTTCTCGACTTCAAAGCCATTACTGGACGTTTGATAATGCGATTCAAGATTAACCATTACATAGCCTTGGATCACTTCCTGCCCTTCACTTACAAACACACGATATTTAGTCGTATCCAATATTTCTAAGAAGTAGGTTGCAGTGAAAGTAGACAAGACATATTCAGCGTATTCAGTTTTGATACCTTTTCTAGCATATGTGTCTAGCCAGACTTTAATGGACAATGCTGCTAATTTTACGCAATCGTCTTTTGTCGCTTCTCTAACTATTTCCCCTCCAAAACATAACATTCGAATAACGGGCGTTTACTAGCCCAAACTGACTAAAATGCCTAAATCACAGCGTTTCTTTGAAATTGTGCTACGAATAGACGCGCGGATTCATTCGCTTTTCATGCTTAAATTTGCTCAATCACGCCTCTCTTGACCGCCAGCTTTTTCAATAGTCCTTGTAGGTATGCTAAAGCGGAAAACGGAATGAATACTGAGTACAAAAAGTCTCCCCTAAGGTAGGCAGATAGCAGGATGCTCAATAGGCAGAAGAATGAAAATAGGAAAGATAACTTCTTCACTGAATCACCTTCACTCGGAAAGGTATCCAATGCTGTCTGTTGCGAGTACATAGTCCTAACTAGCGCTACGATAAACATCCAAGCAAAGAGAGAAGACTCCTGCAAGTAGTAATAGACCCAATTTAGATACTCCCAGTAAACCAAATAGGCGAAAGCACCTGATATAAGATGCAAATTTGTCGCAAGTGCAATAGAGCTCATGCGCAACGAAAGGGAGTAAAAACAAAGCAGCAAAACCATGCTCGCCAAACCAACAGCATAGAACTGCTGCTCAATTGGTAGCTTATCTGCCTTGTACAAGAATCCAAAGACAATAATTGGCAGAAATTCAATGTACGAAAAAGCCTTTTTTATACTATCCATCCAGACCTCCATGCCTAGACTTGGTTTAAAGCATAACGAATGACATGGATTCCCCCTCTTGAAGATCTGCCACACTTAGGTGCGGCCTTTAATAACGGAGGTAACCATGTCTACTCAATTCTTTTGTGGCGTTGACCTCGCCAAGCACCACCTTTCTCTTCACGCGGATAATAGCCCTGTCACAGGATTGGCAGGCAGCGGTGAGACCGCAGTAACAGACCTTCTCTATGTGTTTGCCGTAAGCAATGACTTAATGGCGGAAATAACAGAACCTTTGTTGTTTGAGAACATTGGCTGCTCGCGCAGCCAAAAAATGCAATTGCCTATTGACCGGAGAAGGGCTCATATGTGTTATGTGTAATTTTCTATGTACTTCCTTAATGACTCAGTCGATTCAAACAAGGGACTAATTGGAAGAGTAAGATTTAGCTTTTCAATTTCGACTGCCGAAGAGCCATGGCATTTCTCAAAGTCACTCCAACTGCTCTTGTGAACCTGCTTTACGATTTGAAAGTCGAGTAGTAATTGAGAAAACGCTTCGGGGCTATATCCCTTAGTCTCAGCAATAAAGTGTTGTGTAGCCGGGAGTTTACCTTGAACCAGTGCCAAATAAAATCGAGCGATGTCATTAACATGGATATATTGGTTGTAACCTTGAGATGGTATCGCTACTTGGAGCATTTGATCAGATAAGGAATCTACAATTCGCTTTAGTTGACAGTTTTCACCACCATAAACCAAACTAGGACAGTAAACGACATGCCACTTCTTTTTGATAGCGTAGCCTATTGTAACTGTGTCCGGTTTTACCGCCTCTAGAGGCTTAAGCCTAAATTCTTTGAGGTCATTGTGAGAAGCGTTGCCAAATAACCAAACGCCCGATGTGTGGATTTTTGTCGCACCGTCAGCCGCTAGTCTATCCAGCTGCGTTAGCAGCTTGGACTCTATATCAGCTATTTCCTCCGGCGAAAATTCTGACCAATGTGGGCGAGCACAATTTATAACGATATCAAAGTAACCAGAGAAATCTGATGGCACATTGGTAAGCTTCCGAGCAGGAGGTAAGACACCGCTAGTCCTGCTGTAAGTCGAAACTTCAAAGCCACTTTCGACAAACATCTTAGTCACGTGGCTACCAATATACCCATTGGCCCCTGATATAAGTACTTTCATTCTTTCCCTGAACTCTCGATTACACATAACGAATGACATGGATTCCCCCTCTTGAAGATCTGCCACACTTAGGTGCGGCCGTTAATAACGGAGGTAACCATGTCTACTCAATTCTTTTGTGGCGTTGATCTCGCCAAGCACCACTTTTCTCTTCACGCGGTGGATGACCACGTAAAAATCATTTTCCATAACTCGTTCTCACGCTCCTGAGTGGGAACGGGAAGTAATGTCTAATGGCCCTGTCACATGATTGGCAGGCGGCGGTGAGACCGCAGTAAGAGACCTTCTATATGTGTTTGCCGTAAGCAATGACTTAATGGCGGAAATGACAGAGCGAAGTAGACGACTTTGTTGTTCGAGAGCATTGGCTGCTGCGCAGCCAAAAAATGCTATTGCCTATTGACCGGAGAAGAGCTCATATGTGTGTTAGGCGAATTTTCAAAGAGTTATGCGCATATCTGCACAATTGAAAAGACCATCGCCCAAAGTCGGAAATCGTGCATGATTTGTGAGCGTACCATAATTTGAGAAACCCGACTTTTCTAAAACTCGTATGCTTGCGAGATGCTCAATAAACGGATTGGTTCTTACCTCTTTTACACCCAAACTTTTCAAGTATTGCAGACCAGACCGGCACAACTCAGTTGCAACACCTTGATTACTAAACTGCTTTGATATACCAAAGTGAATTTCAGCATATTGCTCATTAAATATGAAGACAACCAAACCGAACACAAAGTCATCTGGACTAGCAGCAACACCATAAACACAAACTTTAGGCGCATTTTCTGAGTAGGACTTTCGCCATTGCTTAATTTTCGAAAGCGTGGTCTCAACTGTATCGTGAGGCAACGTCGATATGTACTTTGCTGAACTGCTCGAGCCTGAGTACATACTAAATAAGGAATAAGCATCAACCTCTCGAAGCTCTCTGACTCTAAAAATTGTACTTTCGTAGTTCATTACACCTCCATTCGCCTAACGCCAAAAGCAGGGGCGTGTTTACACGTCCCGCTGCCTTTTTTTGTTAAAATATCGTCTTACACGGTAACGGATAGTTGTAAGGTTAAACCAGTACTCCGCCCATTTTGTCGTGAGTGGCTTATTTAGTTCGCGATACTCGTGTCGTATTATCAGAAGAATGCCAAGATAAGGGTCTTCAATTGGTTCTTCTAGAGGCTCGCATGCGGACTCGTTTACGCGCCTTAACGAGACGTACTCATTGCGTACCTTTTCAGGAGTTAGCAACCTCATTTTCTCCCAACACTCCACAACTGGAGGGCTGAAGTAAGATAGGTTGTGTGTAACATGATCAACAAGACGATTAAATCGTTCAGCGTACTCTTGATTTTCCAGATTGAATACCGGAGACCTGTTTTCCATGGTCTCAGCGAAAGAATCTACATGCTTTTCATGTTGGTGTTTATGGTATTCATCACTTACCTTTTTTCGGTAATCTCGCTTCGCCTCTTCTGATTCAACGCCTTCTGGATAATCAATATTAAATCCATACATCTGCTCTAGCCAATGAGAGCTTTCGTACTCATTGACTGCCTTTTCTAGAAATTTATCTTCCGACCTGTATGGCTCTTCTATCTTCTTTTTGTAGTTGTAAACTAGAAGATCTGAAGCATCATGGTAAACCTTATCGTACACTCTGACGCGCTCAATTCTTCTTGCTTTTCGAGAGCTGAGGATTGTAAACAGAAGCCCGCCGAGAGAAACCAGAAGGCTCCCCAGAGAGATGAAAATTGCTATCTCTGACTTATCCATAAAATCTCAAGCACAAGAAAATTTTTAACGCCGCCAACATGGGTAGCTCTGGCTGGCGGAAAATTTGTTTCAAATTTTATGACAGCTTGCGCTATCCCCTATACTTGGCCTTGTTATATTCTTTGTTGTTGAGGTTACTCATGTTTCAGCTCACCAAACAAACCGATCATTAAATCATCTTCGAGCATTTCGAATGGAAGCTCAACATATTCATCTTTATGCCTTGGCAGAGCTTTTCCATCGTGTGGTGAATTTTTCGTATGGCCGAGTACTTTGTCACCATTTTCTTTAATATATGGGAGTACGACTATTCTACCATGATTCTTTGAGAGAATTTTTCCTTCTAGCCAAATAGTCCGACCCGTATCGCTAGATGATGATTCACTAAGTTCCTTTACACACCAACCTACGTTATTCTTGCTTTCGAACCAGAAAACAAAGCCACCTAAAACTACAACTTTCAAACCGCGAGAACTAGCTTCATCCAATATTCTCTTTACACTTGCCAACTGCAATAGCTGGTTTGCCCTTGGCAGGAGCATTGATCTAATGGCCGCTTTGGTTTTACCCCAATGCTCACAACCCGAAAAACCAAACCCCCTAGCTATACGCTCTCTATAAAAATAGGTTGCGGTCTTCTTGGTGTGCTTTGCATACACCCACTTTCCATTCTCTTTCAATAAAGTTGTACCCCACCTTGCAAGCCTAGCTAGCTGTACGTACGGGGTTTCCTTCAATATCTCAATGAGTGCCAATCTTAGGTTTTCGTTATTATCAGGAACTATAACGCTTTTCGGTTCGATAATGTTGGTTTCGGAATTTCTCTTTAATGCCTCGGAAAGCATTAAATGCTCCTCCATAAGCCTTCTTTTTCTAACTGTTACAGCTTTCTCTACTTTTAGAATTAGTGAAGACTTCGAATCACTAGCGCTTCGATCAGACATCAAGTTGCTTATCAAAGAAGCATTTGCCTTCTCTGCAGCTTGAACAGCTTCATCAAGCGTATTATAAAAATCAGCCTTAAAGCTTTCACCTTTTTTTAGATAACGTTTAAACCACCCTAAGCTACCATCCTTTTTAAGTTTGCACTCACACATCAGATATCCGCTCCCCGCCTCAAACCATGGCTCAGGAAATAAAGCAAGTGTAGGCAAACCATATCCAGGTAGTTGTGATTCTTTAATCATCGAGAATATTACCTAATATAAAGTGGCCAGATAGCCGAAAAAATATAACATTGTATTAGCACGCGCACTCGATTTCCCAAAATCGTTATACGCGGCCTTTCTTATCTAAACCACTGTTATGAATAACATTTATCGCTTTTGGGGTCTATCTCTTTGCCGAGAAAGTGTGCATGCCGCCTATCTCTGGTGACGCGCTCACACTATCTCCGCGCCTACTCGCCTAATTTATTGATTATGCTTACTTTCTTCTTTCGTATTCTGTGATAGTGTGAATGAGTGCCGACAAAGCGTGCACTCAATTAGCGTGCTTCCACCGATAAGCTGGCTATCCATCTAGTCTTTCCCACGCTACCGCCGATCAGTTCTCGGTACCTAACTCACCTTTTCCGTCAGCGTTGTCCGGTTAGCTTATCAAAGCCATGCTGATTTTTTCGTGCTTAATTGTCCAAAATGTTAGCGATAGCAGGTTTTGTGCAGGGCCGTGGCTGAAATGGCTTTGCCTACAAAAATAATAGGATCAGGGGGTTATCGCAGTAATTTTATGAAACCAATTTAATATATGGCGGGTATTGGTCTATTTACCCACACAACACGGAGACGTTGTTATGCGACATCACGCCATATACAAGCAGGGGTGGCGATCCCTGTTCGCACTTTTATCCACCACCGTCGCGCTATCGGCAACAGGCGCTGAAGGCACTCAAGATACCATTCATGATCCTTGGCTTAAAAAGGTTGTCGCGTTAACAAGAAACCACAAGCCCGGCGATCCGGACCCGACTAGCTATGGCATGGACCCAAAAACGGGTCAGTTTATTCATCCTCAGCAGACCTACCATGCGTACTCACCCAAGCCTTTTGACGGTTTACTCGATTATTGGGATGACAAAACGTATAGCAAAAATATGAAGGTCGAGGCCTATTACCCCATTACGGTTGAGCCCTTCCACACGTGGCAAAATATTGTCGATTTTGATGGCAGGCGGTATCTGTATCAGTATGTGCGACGCGATCTAAAGATCTTTGATATTACAAACCCAAAAGATCTGAAGTTGTTGTATACCCGCGGTAAGCAATGGGGGCCAAATGGGCCTCAAGGGGAAGAAGTGAACCCCTATCCCACTGGTGATATGTTTGGCGCGGCCAGCATACAGTGGAGCGAGGCTCGGCAGAATTATGTGATGGTGCAGGCCTTTGAGATCCGTCGCTTCGGGCTGTTGAAAGATAAATTCACCCAGCCGGAAAAAGTCGCACAAATCCGTCATGCCAAGCATTTAAAAGGCTTTAAGGTGTATGACATGCATGGCCCACTTCCTGACCAATGGACATTAATCGCAGAGCGAAGCACCGATATTAACCACCCAGACGCTAAGGTAGGTGAACAACAAGGGTCGGGCGTTCGCGATATTCCCACTTGGTTTGGGGGAAAGACCATGATTGTTGCGGCCGCCCCCGATGCCAGTTATGCATTAACCGAATATGGCAATGATTTATACTCTGCGGGTTATCAATCGTGGGATATGTCTGATCCGGCCAATCCAGTATTTATGGATCAATTGGCAGTGCCGGGACAAATTCTTAGCGATCCCGCACATCAAAAAGCATATCTCGGCAACCCACGGGCTGGGAATCGTACCTCTTGGATGGGCGCACGTATGTCGCTATTCATTCCTACACCGGTCGAAGAAGGTGGGAAATATGGCTATGCCGCGATGGGCGGGCTTGGTTTCTATGTGGTGGATATTTCCAATCCAGCGCAGATGAAAGTCGTCAGTCAACTCGAGTTTGAGCCCAGTGTCGCAGGGACGGAGGGCGACTATATCGATGTATCACAAGTCGAACAAACAGGCCTCGTCTACTTTAGCGGTTATCCGCTTAATGAGGAGTGTTTTGAACCCTATAAAGACGTGCATATTATTGATGTGTCGGATCCCGCTCAACCGAAAAAAGTCGGCGTTTTACCACGTCCAATTCCGCCAAAAGAGGCTGCTTTTACGGATTTTTGTCAACGTCGCGGCAGCTTCGGGCCAAAACGTACCGGTGCTTACACCCAGCCCGGTATCGGTCGCCAAGGTATTCTTCCCTATAATTTTTATAACGCTGGCCTGCAGGTGTTCGATGTTCGTGACCCACAACAACCTGCGATTGCGGCGTACTTCGTGCCCCCGTTCAAGGAAGATGAAGTTGCCAGTTATGCGATGGGGAATTTGTCACACAGTGTCTATGTGGAATATGACCGTAACTTATTTTGGCTATTCACTAATCACGGGATCTACGTTCTCTCTTCGCCAGTATTAGGCCAGCCATCCTTTGCACCGCCTAAGCAAGCCTGGCCACCTCGTCCTGCCAGTGTGCGTGATTCCCAATAAATGCTTGTCATATAAATGGCTTAGGTGTCGCCGGCTGGCTGGCGACATCTTTTCAGTCGTAAGGCCACGTTTGGCCCGCCGTCGAGCGTCGGACCAAACTCATGATTCTTTTTCGTTACCGATAAAGCGGTATACGAAGGCGCCTAATATCGCGCCAGCGATGGGGGCAATCCAGAATAACCACAATTGTGCAGTGGCCCAATCGCCCACGTAAAGCGCTACCCCTGTACTACGGGCCGGGTTCACCGAGGTGTTAGTCACGGGAATACTAATAAGGTGGATCAACGTCAAACACAGCCCAATGGCAATCGGTGCAAAACCTTGAGGGGCACGTTGGTCGGTGGCACCGAGGATCACCACCAAAAACATCATGGTCATCACCACTTCCGAGATCAGCGCCGAGGTTAAGCTGTACTGGCCCGGTGAATGCGCACCATAACCATTCGCGGCAAATCCATTCGAGACATCAAATGCGGCTTGTCCACTGGCAATCAGGTACAACACGCCACCAGCCGCTAAGCCACCTAAGACTTGGGCAATAATGTAAGGGAGCAGTTGATTGGCGGGGAAACGCCCTCCCGCCCATAGGCCAATGGACACCGCAGGATTAAGGTGACAACCGGAAATATGTCCAATGGCAAACGCCATCGTTAAGACGGTAAGACCAAAGGCAAGCGATACGCCGAGTAATCCGATCCCCACCTCTGGAAACGCTGCCGCCAATACTGCACTGCCACACCCGCCCAAGACTAACCAAAATGTTCCAAAAAACTCTGCACCATACTTATTCATCCGTGTCTCCTTTTTTTGACTCGCATGACTAATAATGTGATGAGTATAGGCACACATTGCGTGACATGTGTGAATATGCACGCACGATCATGCGGGATTTCCTTGTTTTCACTGTCTATAACTCACAACGATGTATTCCCCGAAAAGACATGAAGCGACAGGGGGATAATAGAAGCAATGCTTATGTGCCATACTGCCAATGAGCGCTTTTGCTTCCCCCTGCTTTCTCGCTCTTGTAGACTACGCGCGCGTTTATTATCGACTGATAAGAAAATCTATGCCTGCAATAACACCGGCTTTTAAAGTGATAGACGGTTTTTCTCTGTGTGAAACAGACACAGAGCGTCTTAATGTATTTTTTACTTATCTTCGTGAAGGTGAGCCCGAACTCGCAGAATTGCGCCTTGAGCAGCTTGTCCTTGCCCTTGCCAACTCCCCCTCTCAGGCATCGTTATTTGCGAACAGTATTTGCAATGAAGCCAAAACCATTAAGCTGTCTCCGGCTTTTGTCCAATTGGGCATATTTTCTAAAAATGGATTGGTGACGGAAATCTTTCGCCGTCTTTACAACAAGATCAATCCGCCACCCAAGCGCTGCAATGATATCAACGACTTATTAAGCTATTTCGTTGGTGGCGAAGATAAAGCTTGGGTCAATACGATCTCGTCTAAGTGC
Organism: Salinivibrio sp. IB574; assembly: GCF_001996205.1. NCBI lineage: Bacteria > Pseudomonadati > Pseudomonadota > Gammaproteobacteria > Vibrionales > Vibrionaceae > Salinivibrio > Salinivibrio sp. IB574. The sequence continues at coordinate 14,407 of NZ_MUFN01000035.1, forward strand.
TGGTTTAAGCTCTATCGCTTGCTGGTAAAAAGTGCCTCGCCTGAAGCCATTCGCACGACCGGCGAATACATTAAAAGTGAGCTTTGTTATTCGCTGGAAATGTTAGCGATTTGGATTGCGGCGGAAGAGCTCGATCCTGAGTTACTGCGGATTGATCGCCGTTTAAACGAAGTGGACTCGCCGTTTATTGCCCTGCAGCGCGAAACCAGTCAATTGGTGGCGACCATCAAAGAAGGCGAGATTGATTCAGTGGATACCGCGCACTTCTGGGTAATGATTGAACAGTGCCAGCTTCAAGTAAAACGGATCCGAACCCGTGGGATCAGCCAGTTTGGCTTCTCAACACACGCGTCACACATGCTTGAGCGTTTAGATCAAACCCTCAACCGCATGGTGCTCTTATTTCAAATCCTTGATTTTCGTCACCCCCATCAAAAAGCGCGCTGTGTCCTGAATTTGTGGCAACAATTGCTCACCTCAGTTACGGAGCGCAACAGCGTGCGTGCCATCTACCGCAAAAGCACACGCACCTTCTCGCAAAGCGTGACGCAAAACAAAAGCAATCATGGTGAGCACTATATTGCCAAAACGAAAAAGGATTATCTCAATATCCTGAAGGGCGCGTGCGGCGCTGGCGTGATTATAGCCCTGCTTGCGTGGGTAAAGATCTACATTGATACGCTGCAATTGTCGCCGTTTAAAAGCGCCTTTCTGGTTAGTCTAAATTACGGTGTCGGCTTTATGCTGGTGCATGTGCTGCATTTTACGATTGCGACCAAGCAACCGGCCATGACAGCGGCGAACTTTGCTGCCCATGTTGAGAAGAATAAACAAGGGCGAACCCGAAGTAAAAAGCTCGCCCGCTTGTTGATCGATGTAAATCGCTCCCAGTGGTTCGCCGTGTGGGGCAATATTGTCGCAGCCATTAGCTGTAGTGTGCTGGTCAGTTGGGCGTTTATGCATTTTTTCAGCGATGCGTTGTTGTCACCCGAGCAAATTGACTATCAAAAACAGTCTATTATGCCTTTCAGTGGCATGGCATGGCTCTACGCCGCGATTGCTGGTGTGTGGCTGTTTCTATCTGGGATCATTACGGGCATTCTAGATAATCGCGCCGACTACATTGAACTGAAAGATCGCCTTGTCGCCCATCCACTCATGCACATTGTGCCTGAGTCACGCCGTGAGAAGGTCGCCTTTTATATTCACGATAATTACGGCGCTTTGGGCGGCAACCTGATCTTTGGCTTTTTGCTCGGCATGACCAGTTATGTGGGTTACTTAATCGATGTTCCCTTAGATATTCGTCATGTCGCCTTCTCTTCCGCCAATATTGGTTACGCGCATGTGAGCGATTTTCACGGTGTGTTGGCCTTTCTTTCTAGCCTGTTCTTTGTGCTGATGATTGGGTTTATCAACCTGTGGGTGAGCTTCGGATTGGCCTTATTTGTGGCACTTCGCTCACGCAGTTGTGAGCTCGACATCAAGTCCGTACGCACCGCTGTATTTAACCAAGTTAAGCAACATCCTGCTTGTTTGTTTTGGCCGCAAAACACCGCACCGATGGCTAAAAACTCACCACCCAACCACAAACGGACACCCTAGTTATTTTGCTGTGATGCAGGCTATTTATCGGCCTGCATCACAGCCTTCATGTGCTACGTGCAAACAATTACACGCAAGCTTTCTACACACTCGCAACAACGATGAAATGACCAGATAAATATACAGATCATGCCAATATTACCGTTCATTAAATGAAAGGAGAGCTAGTCATGTTTCGTTTATCTCGTCTCGTACTCGCCTGCTTGATGGTGAGCACTAGCGCTGCGCACGCACATACTTTGATCGCAAACCATACACCCATGCGCTCGGCTGCTGTTTTAGAGGACGTTGGGGTGCCAAACCAGCTTGTCACCGAAACCGATCTGCTCTTTCAACCGCGTCGCCACCCATTTAACATTGATGATTTTCTCGCCGAGCAATTGCCACACTGGCAACCGGTGAGCGAAGCTATTATGCATTGGAGTGGAGCGTCAGGGATTGATCCACGTATATTGATCACCACCCTCATCACTAATGCGCCGGAGTTAGAGCAGGATATCGCCCTCGATCGGATCAGCGAACTGAAGTTGCTACAGGCCATCGAGCAAACCGCATCCACGTTGTCCGCTTTGCTTTATCAGCCCAATACGCGGACCTCTGATGCCACGCTAGGACATGCCACACAGACTCTTGTCAGCACTCTCCATTCTCCGAGTGACTGGCAGACATGGCAGACACGTTACCAAGCATGGTTTGGTGACCAAAAACCCCTAGGGCAACATGCCATCTCATCACGCAGCTTGATTGCGCCACCTGCAGGGTTTATGCAATGGCCGTGGCGACAAGGCTACGCCTGGATCCCAAATGGCCCACATGCCCATTCAGGATCCGGCTTTCCGCTTTCTTCTATTGATGTCTCTTATGATTGGCCGCAATGGGGAGGCACAACTTACAGTGTGACTGCCGCCCACGATGGTTATGTCACCGTACTATCGCGCTGCCAAGTGCGGGTCACTAACGATAATGGTTGGGCAACCAATTACTATCACATGGACGGCATTCAAGTGCGCAACAATCAGTGGGTGGGCAAAAACACCAAACTCGGCACCTACGCCAGCCAGCGTTCCGTGGCATTGTGTCAAGGAGGCTCCTCGACCGGACCTCACTTGCACTTCTCGTTACTCAAAAATGGTCGTTTCACCTCAATGCAGGATGCAGTGCTGGGCAGTTATCGTGTACAAACTGGCCGCTATAGCTACGATAACGACTGTCGTTATACGTGGCTTACTCACACACAAACCGGAAATAAAGTGTGTCTATGGCGTCGTATTACCAACCCGTAACGGCATGAATCGCTGTGTTCGTTCCGCTTTTAATACTGACATAAAGGTCACTTAATTTGTGGCCTTTATCTTTATTTTACATAACAATAACATTCATAAAACTTGCGGATAACCTCTCAAAACAAAACAGTCATTTATTCTGTACGATTTTTTTGTCACTTAATTATTAATAGATAATAATATCGATTAAAATCAGAATCATAAAACGAGACCTCTCTCTCATAAACATCATAAAAAACCACCCTTTTGTAACAAAATCTATACATGTAAAAAATAAAAAGCCTTGTAAATATTGTTATCTATAAGCCACGTTTGATGGGCGAGCAGCACGCTCGTCTTCCTATTAAGCAGTTGGGGAGAAAGGAATCTTTCAACAAAAAAATAGGGCAATAAAAATGAAATTATCCAAGTTGACTTGGTTAGTGGTAAAGTCAAAGTACGCTATCAGCAAACCTACCAAGGCGTTCCTGTACTGGATACCAATGTGGTTGCCACTGAAAAAGCTGGAAAACGCAGCGATGTTTACGGCACTATGGCACAAGGCCTCACCGAAGACATTATGACACTCGCACCTACACTAGATAGCCAAGATGCCTTAGGTGCGGCGAAAGCACACTTCACACAGAGCCAGACTACTCTCACCGCCGCTCCCTTTGAAAATGAGAACACCAAACTGGTCGTTCAACTCGATGAAAACCAAAAAGCACAGCTCGTGTATATCGTGGATTTCTTTGTCGCCGCAGAGGAGCCTAAGCGTCCTTTCTACATGGTTGATGCGGAAACAGGTGAAATCATTAGCCAGTGGGATGGGATCAATCATGCAACTGCCGGTGGTACCGGTCCAGGTGGCAATGAAAAAACGGGCCAATATCTGTATGGCACCGATTATGATGACTTCCCCGTCGATAAAGTGGGCGATGTGTGTACCATGGAAACCGACAACGTCAAAACGGTTAACCTGAACCACGGCACATCAGGCACCAACGCGTTTACGTACCCATGTCCAGATGGCACCAACTACAACGATACAAAATACACTAACGGCGCATACTCCCCGCTGAATGACGCGCATTACTTTGGTCATGTCGTTTTCAATATGTACAAAGATTGGATGAACACGGCACCATTGACGTTCCAGTTGACGATGCGAGTCCATTACAGCAAGGATTATGAAAATGCCTTCTGGAATGGCAGCTCAATGACGTTCGGCGACGGTCAATCAACGTTTTATCCATTGGTCGATATCAACGTTAGCGCCCATGAAGTCAGCCACGGTTTCACGGAGCAAAACTCTGGACTGGTATATCGTGATATGTCGGGTGGTATTAACGAAGCGTTCTCTGATATCGCTGGTGAAGCGGCTGAGTTCTACATGCATGGTGATGTAGACTGGATTGTCGGTGCGGATATCTTCAAAGGCTCAGGTGGTTTGCGTTACTTTGAACAGCCTTCTCGCGATGGCAAATCTATTGACCATGCAGATCAATACTATTCAGGCATTAACGTGCACTATTCAAGCGGTGTCTTCAACCGTGCCTTCTACCTCCTTGCTAACAAGCCAAATTGGGATGTCCGCAAAGGTTTTGAAGTCTTCACCGTTGCCAACCAACTGTACTGGACAGCCAATAGTACCTTTGATGAAGGTGGTTGTGGTGTCGTTAAGGCCGCAAAAGATCTCAACTACAACGAATCCGATGTGGTTTCAGCCTTTAATACCGTCGGTGTTAACACCTCTGCTTGCTCTGATGACAACACAGACTCGGTGTTACTCCCTAACGAGCCAAAAACAGGTTTGAGTGGTAGCCGTGGCTCCTCTGAGCTATTCACTTTCAAGGTTGACAGCAATCGTTCGGTAAACGTCACCATGAGTGGTGGTACAGGTGATGCCGACTTATATGTAAAAGCCGGTAGCGCCCCCACCACAAGCGATTGGGACTGCCGTCCTTTTGAATATGGCAATGAAGAATCATGCACTGTCAACGCACAAGCTGGTGAAACCTACCATGTCATGGTGCGCGGCTACTCAAACTACTCGGGTGTGAGCTTGGTTCGCAACTAATCGCTCGCCGTCCTCAGCGCCGCTCTTCATAGCGGCGCTTTTTTGTCCACCATTTATCCGAAAAGCGCTAACTTTATAGACAACCCTTGATGTGCTTAGTTTTTTGCGCATCGAGCGCTATCTTTCTTGGTTCATAAAAAATCCATATAAATCCAATAAATACATGATCTTAATGTCATTTTTATTTCGTGAATAACCAAGCCAAGACGTTAAATATCGATCATTTTTCTCAGCGTTTTTTTTGTCGTCTATGCTGATAGAAGAACTTAAAAAATCGGAGGAACTATGCTCAAGCATTTGTTCACCATGACATTCTCGGTTTGTATTCTGGTCTCTGCGACCGTACGCGCAGACGTACTCACCATGCCATCCCTTGATTGGCCGCCCTACTCCGGCAAAAGCCTGCCCGAACAAGGTGCGTCGGTTGCGGTCGTTAGAGCCGCGGTTGAAGCGATGGGGCACGAACTCAATGTTGAGTTTTATCCTTGGTCTCGCACTGTGTACTTAGTGAAAAACGATGCCCAATATGCTGGATACTTCCCCGAATACTACTACGAGACCGACGAGTTACTCTTTTCCGACCCAATAGGGACCGGTCCGCTTGGTTTTGTCGAAAACACCAATCAACCGATTGAATGGTCCTCTTTGGATGATCTGGCCTCACACACGATCGGCGTGGTGCGTGGCTATGTGAACACGCCAGAGCTGGATGCGCGAATTGCCAATGGCACGCTTAAATCGTCCGCCGTGACTAGCGATACCCAAAATTTACAGAAAGTCGGCCGCGAACGTCTGCCTCTTGCGGTCGTCGATGCCAACGTGCTGGCTTACCTTAAAGAAAACGACCCTGCACTGAGTGCTGTTAAAGACAAATTGCAAATGAACAAGAAACTTCTTGTCGACAAAAAGCTTTATATTGCCTTTGCCGACAATGACGAGGGACGAAAATGGCGTGACATCGTCAACGAAGGCCTTAAAAAAATTGATGTTGAAATGATTATGCAGAGCCACCTAGGCAACTAGGTGGCGCTGCACCAAAGTTAAGTGGGAAAGCACTGCTGTACCACTGGGCGTGGAAAAAAATGGAAGATGAGCGCTATGTTTAAAAGTCTGAAAGCAATATTTGTAACACAAGTGGTTATTGCTGTTTCGGTCGTTTTGGGGATATCAAGTTACATTGATTACCAAAGCACCAAACAGGAACTCAATAGTGCACTTGTCGCCACAGTGGATAATGCCACCAATCGCATGAAGCTGAGCTTGCCCAAAGCAATTTGGGATTTTGACCTTGAAGCGGCCAAGCTCTCGATCTCCGCCGAGTTAAAAGCCCCTGACATCAAAGGCGTTCGGGTGTTAGATAACCAAGGCGAAGCCATCCTGTTTTTACGCCTCGGCCCTCTCTCAGAAGATGGAGAAAAGCGTCCTCCCGTCGACATTGGCGCCGATCAGCAGGCTTACTATGAAGCCATGCCTAAAGAAGAGAGTGAACTGTCTTTCACCGAGTACGGGGAGACTAACAAAGTCGGTACGGTACAGGTATTTTATAACACTGACCGCTTAGAAGCGGCCCTCGCCGATACCCTGTATCGCAATATTATCGAGCTGCTTGTACTTGACGCGGTGATGATTGTGTTTTTGATCTTAGCCCTGACCGCGACCGTGGTAAAACCACTTAACGACCTCACCGAACGCGTCCGCGAGCTAGCGAGTGGCGATGGCGATCTTTCTAAAGTGATCCCGGAACCCAAATATAAAGAATTCGCGAAGATCACCGAGCACATCAATCACTTTACGGCTTCGTTGCGCGAAATCGTCAACGAAGTGACGCAGGCTTCAATCAATTTGGCTGAAGTCGCAGCACAAAGCGGACAGATGGCACGGACAAACGCCGAACGCCTCGAGCAACAAAAACAAAGCCTTTCTACGGTTGCAGCAGCAGCGACTGAGATGAATCAATCGATTGCAACCGTTGCAGATACCGCTAACGACGCTGCAACCCATGCGCAGGGAGCGACCGATTTGGTCAATCAGGTGTATCACACCATCGAAAGCTCTGCGTCTGAGATCATCAACATGCGTTCTGAGATGGAAAACGTCAACGCCGAAATGCACAAGCTACTAGAGGAAGGCGAGAAGATCTCCGATGTGGTGAACGTGATTAATGATATTTCCGAGCAAACCAACCTACTCGCGCTCAACGCCGCCATTGAGGCTGCGCGCGCCGGCGAGCAAGGTCGCGGTTTCGCGGTGGTTGCCGATGAAGTGCGTAGTCTATCGGTCAAAACCAGTGAGTCTACGGAGCAAATTCAATCCAACATCAAATCGTTGAGCGAAGCAACTGAGTCCGTGGAGAAAGAGATCAAACGTATCGGCAGTATCTTGGAGAACACCGCCGGTCGAGTGTCTGAGTCACAAGAGTCGGTCAGCCAAGTGCGCGAAACCATCACTGATATTTCCGAGCGTAGTGGACAAATCTCGCAAGCGACTGATGAACAACGTCAAGCCATTGATGAAGTCAGTCAAGCGATCAACGAAGCGTCAGACGCCACGAATTATGTGACCGAAGGCGCACAAGAAAACGCAGCTCGAACAGACAAAGTGCTGGAGCTGAGTGAAAACATTAAAGGACAGATGGGTAAATTTAAAACATAACAATCTGGTACATCACAAGGAGCGACAATGAAAAAGATATTTACAGTTGGCTTACTGTTTATTCTGATGGCACCAGGGGTAATGGCGCGCACATTAACCGCCGCCCAAGACCCTTGGCCGCCGTTTGTGACAACCGATGCCTCCATGCCCGGTATCTCGGTTGAGCTATTAACCGAAGCGATGAAAACGCAAGGCTATGACGTTGAGTTCAAAATCATGCCTTGGGCCCGTGCACTCGATTCAGTAAGCAAGGGCACCATCGATTTGCTACCGGCCACTTGGTACACCGAAGCTCGCACTGATTTTTTGCACTACAGCGATTCTTATCTCACCAATGAGCTGACATTTATCAAGCGCGCCGGTGACAGCTTCCAATTTTCCGATCTTAGTGGGCTACAAGGAAAAACAATTGGTATCATCCGTGATTATGGGTATGGCGATGCGTTTCTTGCCTCAGACAGTTTTGATAAACCAGAGGCGAATAACTTAGTCACAAATTTGAAGAAATTACTCGCTAATCGTATCGATCTCACCTTGGAAGACAGGGTTGTCGCGCTGTCCGTGATGAAAGAAGAAGGTATGGACGCAAATGCGTTTGCGTTTACGAATAAGGCCCTATCATCGAAACCGCTTCACGTCACCTCCGGTAAAGCGAATCCAGACGGTGATCTATTTATTAATGCCTATAACAAAGGGCTAGAAGCAATAAAAGCCAACGGGACATTCGATAAAATTGTTGAAAAATATGGTATTAAGTAATCGAAAATAAAAATATCGGATACACTAAAAGAAGGGATGCACCAGCCCCTTCTTTTTTTATTTATAGGGTGTGCGATGCTTTTTCAGCGACAGTTCAATCGATGGTTTTTAGTCTTTACATTAGGCTTTGCACTGCTTGCTGGGCTAGCCGTTGTCAGCACGCATAATTATATCATTGAACAAGTAATTAAAGAGGAACAAGAAGACATCAACCGTAAGGCCGCACTCATTCGCTCCCGTATTGAAGCGGCGATATTTAGAGACACTTACCTCGCCGATAGCCTTGCGACTGTTGTTGCGATTGACCCCGAATTCGCCATGGCAAGTTGGGACGACGTTGCCGGTAAACTCCTCACCAAAGCCAGTTATGTGAGAAACGTTGGGCTCTCACCCAATGATGTTATTAGCCACGTCTATCCACTAAAGGGAAATGAAGCAGCCATAGGGCTCGATTTTCGCACGCGGCCGGAACAGTATCGAACGGTACTGCGGGCGAGAAATCTTGAAGACGTTTATATTGCAGGTCCGGTAGATCTTGTGCAAGGTGGACAAGCGATTATCGCACGCTTCCCCATTTTTTTATCTCCTATTGATAAAAGCTCTTACTGGGGCGGCGTCAGTGTCGTGATCAACTATACTCAGCTATTCGAAAACTCGGGTCTTTTTAATCTGGTAGGGGCATCCGTTTCCATAAGGAATACCGAAACGCTAGATTATTTCCATGGCTCGCAAGAGACCTTTTTTAATGCCGACTTTGTTGTACCTATAAACCTGCCTAACGGTGAGTGGACTTTGGCTGCGCAATATACCATTGAACAAACACCTCAAGTCAGACAACTAAGCGTATTCGTTTACACTATTTGTATTTTCTTAGCTATAGTAATTTACGGCATGATTGGCCTATTTTATCGCAGCTTTTTAAAAGCGAAAGAACAAGCGTTCCAAGACGAGTTAACAACACTGCCCAATCGTCGTTTTGCCATTGATTTACTGGAAAAGATAACTACAGAAAAAAAAGAATCTTTCGTACTACTCAATATCGATTTGAATGACTTTAAGTTGGTTAATGACGTTTATGGTCATGAAGCTGGCGACGCGCTACTTGCTCATGTCGCGTCACGTCTACGTCAAAGTGTTCGTGTCTCTGATGTGATTGCACGCATAGGAGGGGATGAATTTATTGCAATATTGAGAGATGCACGACCCAGTGATGTAAATAGTATTATAAACAGCATCAAAACCTCGGTAGAGTCCCGCGCATGCGCATGGCAAACCTATAAACTCTATCCCTCTCTGAGTATCGGGCATGCGCTTTACGATCCTGAGTCACCCCAAAGCCTCGATGAAGTCATGGCCACCGCTGATCATGACATGTATCGTGTTAAGACATTGGGAAAACGTGAGCGGCCCGTGAAAGAATCGACCCAAGGATAAAACCGTTAAATGAAAAAAGAGGCGCTTACACCTCTTTTTATCTTGGTAATAATACAGCTCAATATCTATTAGTGAACGCATTAAATACGTTAATTGAGGTACTCATCCAACATTGCTTGCAGCTGACCTGATTCACGCATTTCTTTGAATCCTGCGTCTAATGTCGCTTTTATTTCATTAGCTTCAGGGTGTTCACGCGAGATCATCATATAAAATTTGTCCCCGCTATTGCCTGGAACCGCGACCGCTTTCATGTTATCCGCCAAGTAGTCAATCCCTTGGGCGACTTTAAACCCAGCTAAGATTTCGTAGCGCGCCAAGAATACGTCACAGCGTCCTGCTTCCGTTTTTTGCACTAACTGCTCGAAGCTTTTTGCCGATTTTCTGACTTTACTATCATCAACACCAAAGCCTGTGTAGTTATAACCCAATAGCCCACACATACGAAGGTTATTCAAATCACTGACTGAGTTAACTTGTAAACCGTTAGGGTGTTGAGTCGTTGAATAGATATAACTAGGTTGCAAAGTGTAATAGTATTCTGTGAGTAAAAAGTCACGATCGCGCTCTTCGTTAAACGACGCACTCAAGGCAATGTCATAACTACCGGCTTTCGTTTGTAGCACGCAGCGCTTCCAAGGCGGCATTTCTACACTGACATCCACGCCTTGCCCTGAAAATATCGCATTTAATACATCGACATCATAACCCTGAACTTGTCCCCCTTTTTCAAAAGTATAAGGGGGCCAACCAGCGCCATCCCCACATACTTTTAGTGAAGAGGTGTCCAGTGCAAATGCTGGCCCAGATAATAATGAACCTGCAAGTGCCGTGGCAGATAATATCGCAATTTTCATAGTGAACTCCTATTAGGAAACCTCCCCCTAAGTATTGATGATATTCACCATAACGCGACCTGAATCACTGCATTTTTTACGGATTCAATATAACCACCTCGCCAGGCTTTAACCCCTTACGCACGCGTCTTTGCTGTGTGAGCGATACAAGCCGTGTTCTCACCTCACCCGCATCGAGCACCTTCACATAGTTAAGTTGTCCAATTTGATAATACGCATTGCTCGGTAAGTAAAGCACAGGTTCGGACTTTTGTGACACGGTCACTTTTGCAAACATGCCTGGCAGCAAGCTATCGTTAGGATCCGAATACGGCAGTGTCACCACGACACGATAACTGCGTGAGCTCGTATCGGCGGCGGGCGTCATCGTGCGCACCATACCTGTCAGCGTTTTATTATAGGTGGGCAATTCAACCGTTAACGATTGGCCAATCGCCACAAAAGGCAAAACAGACTCAGCCATATTCACCATCGCTTCAATACTGGCAGGGTTATACAGCGATAACATCGCCGCGCCCGGTGTTGCCGTATCACCTTGGTTGATGATCTTTTCCGTGATCACGCCTGAGAAAGGCGCTCGCACCAGACTAAAACCAAATTGGGTTTCTGCCTCGTCCACCGCAGCAAGGGCGCGGCGATAATCAGACTGCGCCGTTTTTAAGCGATTTTCCGCTTCATCAAACTGAGATTGAGGCACCAGCTTTTTCGCCAACAAGGTCTCCATTCGTCGGTAGTCACTGCGCGCGGTATTCAGTTGCGATTGCGCCGAGGCCAAGGCTTGTTGCACTTGGCGAACTTTGGCACTGAGGTCGGCATTATCTAAACGCAGTAATACATCGCCTTGCTCAACGCGGTCACCGACATCAACCAACACTTCCGCGACGGTGGCCGTCATCCGCGCTGCCAGCGTGGAGTTTTGTCGTGCCACTAGCTTACCCGAGAAGGTACGCGTTTGCGGCTGTTCGACCGCTTCCAGTGTTAGCGTTTTCATATCGCTTGCGACAGGTTTGGGGGGCGATTCTGACGCCACTTTCTCGGTAAAGGCGCCAGCCATCGCCAAAAATAACACCAATAACCCAGTGCCTAGCACCAGTGCGAGTAAGCCTTTTTTTGCCTTCATGCATCCTCTCCTTCTACTGATAAGCCATGGGTCGAGTGATGTTGATACGCAAGGTTGTACACCACAGGCACAACCAGCAAGGTAAACACGGTAGACGCGGCAATGCCGAAAATAATTGCCCACGCTAAGCCATTGAAAATAGGGTCGAGGGTGATAATCACATTCCCCAATAAGGTGGTGCCGGCGGTGAGCAAAATAGGCCGCATTCGCACCGCGCCCGCTTGTACTAGGGCTTCACTCAGCGCCATGCCTTGTGCAAGTGACTGTTGAATAAATTCAATCAACACCAGTGAGTTACGCACCACAATCCCTGCCAATGCAATCATGCCAATCATCGCGGTGGCGGTGAATAGCGCCGGATTTGGGTAGCCGTTGATCTCACCGCTTAAGCCATTGAGCAACCAAAAACCCGGCATGATGCCAATCACGGTCAGCGGAATCGCGAGCATAATAATGCCCGATACCGCCGGTAGCCCAGTTTGTATCAGCATCACTATAAAAACGCCCAGTAGTGCCGCACCATAGGCAATCCCCAGATCGCGGAAGACATCAATGGTGATCTTCCACTCTCCTTCACCACTCCATACCACCTCGATACCCTCATCAACTTGCCAGCCATCACCCGCGCCATTATCCAAATAACTACGCGCTGATAGCGGGCGAGCACTATCCGATTCAGGTTGATTAAAGTCGGCCATCACATCAGCGACTACTTCACCCGGCACGCGTCCAGTGGGTTCGGCATACACATACACTACGGGGCGCAAATTTTTATGATAGATAGGCTGATCAACCGGTTGCCGCTCAAAATGACCGATCTCACTCAAGGCGACCAGCGGCTTCGGCGCATCCACCAAGGCACCTTGAACCAATTGTTTAGCCACCCCTGCCCGACCGCGTACGTGCACTGCAAGCAGCGCATCAAGTTGATCACGGGCATCTGGCGCAAGTTGCAGCCTCACGGGCAAAGGATCCATTTCATCGGCATCCGCTAAATAGGCCAGCGTGACCCCTTGGTTCGCGGCCCTGAGCGCTTGGTTGATGTCGGCCACGGCAATACCAGACAAGGCGGCTTTTTCTTGGTCCACCACAAACTGCCAGCTCGATAGAGGCCCTTGGATACTGGTGCTCACTTCTGACACCAAGGCTTCACGCTTTAATCGCTCAGCCACCTGCGTCGCTTGCGCTTGCAGGGTTGAATACGGCGTGCTTGGTGAGCCATACACTTCCGCGACAATGGTTGCCAGCACCGGCGGCCCCGGCGGCATTTCCACTAATTGCACTTCGGCATCATATTTTGCTGCGATGGCTTCTAATTCATCACGCATGCGCGTGACCAAGCCATGCGATTGCAACGTGCGCCGGTGCTTATCCACCAGCACCACACGCAGTTCACCCTGGTAAGGCGCTTGGCGAGTAAAGTAATGTCGCACCATGCCATTAAAATCCATCGGTGAGGCGAGCCCAGCAAAGCCGGATACCGACACCACCTCGGCTTGCGTGTGTAGATAACGGTTCATTTCTCGCAGCACGTTGGAGGTATCAACATGATTGGCGGTTTCCGGCAAATCCAGTACCACCTGAAACTCGTTTTTATTGTCATACGGCAAGAGTTTGAGTGGCACGAGGCGCAAAGCAGGCAGCAAGGCGGCGATGACGAACAACACGCCCACTAGCCATAAAAATGCTTTGGCGCGACGATTGTTTTCCAGCAATGGCAGCAACACGCGTCGGTAGCCACGGTACAGCGGCGTGGTCTCTATGCGATAGTCATCACCTTTATTGGAAGCGCGGACAATTTTTTTGGCAAGCCAAGGGGTGACTAAAAACGCTACCAAGGTACTGATCACCACACTGACCGGCACATTGAATGCAAGGGGCGCCATATACGGCCCCATCATGCCGGTGATAAAAAACATCGGGGTAAACACAATCACAATCGCCACCGTCGACATGATCAATGCGCGTTTGATTTCCAACATCGCCAGCACAATCGTGCGTCCACGGGGCTTATTATCATGAGTCAGGTGCCGTTCAATGTTGTCGATACTGGCAATCGGATCATCAACAATCAGTCCCAGCGCCAAAATTAACGCAAACAGGGTGACGCGGTTAATCGAATAGCCAAAGGCTAAATCCAGCCCTAATGCCGCGCCATAACTGATTGGGATCGCAATCGCTACCACTAAGGCACTTCGCCAGTTTAAGAACAAGCCAACAAAGACCACCACGGTGAGCACCGCAATACCGAGGCTGGACACCAAGTTTTTTACTTTGGCATCGGCGGTTTGACCGTAATTGCGAATAATCTCAACGCTCACGCCCTCGGGAAATTGTGTGGCGACCAGATGATTGAGCGTGGCGGTGATATCCTCGGCCACGCTCACCGCGTTCGAACCTTTTTGCTTGGCCACCGAGAGAAACACCGCTGGATGCGGCTGGCTATCATCGGTCGATTGGATCCAGGTATCTGTGGTGGACTCTTGCGCGCCGTCGGATAATTCGGCCACATCCTGCAGGTACACTGGTTTGCCATTAACCACCGCCACCACTAAATGGCGTATCTCCTCAAGGCTTTGATACCACTGGCCGGTTTTTAATACATAGCGCTCACCCTGATGCTGAATATCCCCGACATCGCGCTTTTGATGGCTTAATGAGAAGGCATTGGTGAGATCGGACACGCTGATCTGATAGCTAGCCATAGCCGCAGGATCGAGCGTGACCAATACCTGCCGCGGCACCCCGCCCACTACCTTTACCGCATTGGTTTCGGGAAGGGCTTTGAGATCCAAGGTGGCCTGCTCGGCAATACGGCGCAGCGCATAATGGTCGAGCTGGTCCGGTTTGTCGCTACGCAGTGCCGCAATCACAATCGGCACATCATCAATTTCCACCGGCTTGATTGCCCATTCGCTCACAGCAGCTGGGATCGCATCTTGGTTGGCGTACAGCTTGTTATAAAGTTTCACCAAGGCAGACTCGCGATCTTCACCCACGTAAAAGCGCACCGTGACCAACGCGGAGCCTGCTTGGGTGGTGGAATACACATACTCCACCCCATCAATTTGACTGACTTTTTTCTCGAGCGGCTGCGTCACCTGCTTTGCCACTTGTGGCGCACTCAAACCAGGCGCTTGTACCACCACATCTGCCATTGGTACCACGATTTGCGGATCTTCTTCTTTGGGTGTAAGCCACAGCGCCGCCGCCCCGACCAGCAGTGCAAGCACGATGAGGATGGGCGGGAAGAAGCTGTTCATCACTCGGGTGATCAGCTGACCTTGTGGCTGGGCATCTCGCATATTCGATCCTTTGGCTGATGTCAGTAACGACAAGAAAACGATAGGTAAAATGGCTGAATGTTAATTAACTTAGCGCATCGACGGGCAATGAATGTGTGCTGCTCGCTCAGATTCAGACACATCAGGCACAATAGAGCCGCTGCAAGGTGGCGATAATCGCCGCGACGTAGGGATCATTGAGCTGATAAAACACCTGCTGGGATGACTTGCGCACCTTAACCAGTTGATGCCGCTTTAACACGCTAAGGTGCTGGGAAAACGCCGACTGACTGAGCGACGACCCTTGCAGCAATTGCCCCACGGAGCGCTCTCCGGCCAAAAGCTGGCACAGCACAATTAATCGCTCAGGATGGGCCATCACTTTCAACATGGTCGCCACCAAAGACGCTTGCTTACGCATGGCAACAATGTCCATGTCAGGTATGCTTTCTGCTTCAAACGGCACGCTTGACTCTGCCATCGCCTACTCCTCTCTCGCCAATACTCATAGCTTAGCGCGCCATTTTGTT
The DNA here is from genome assembly GCF_001996205.1 of Salinivibrio sp. IB574. Lineage (NCBI taxonomy): Bacteria > Pseudomonadati > Pseudomonadota > Gammaproteobacteria > Vibrionales > Vibrionaceae > Salinivibrio > Salinivibrio sp. IB574. Next base: position 29,990 of record NZ_MUFN01000035.1, read on the forward strand.
TAGTCAATTCTAATTTAGCTTAAATATAATTAGACTTTTCTAAATATAACTTCTAGAGTGATCCCAGTGCCGACAAACACTGAAGGCGTTCGAGCCAAAGCGGTTCGGTCTGTCGGGTAATCGTATAGAGGATGCAAAGGAGTCTGCTATGACAATTGATAATGGCGTACGCGTAATCGCTGGCATGATGGTGCTACTTTCTGTCGTGCTTACCCTCACAGTTCACAGCCAATTTATTTGGTTAACCGTCTTCATTGGCGTAAACCTGATCCAAAGTGCGTTTACAGGGATTTGTCCGGCTGCCTTTTTCCTGAAAAAACTTGGACTCAGCAACGCTTGATGGAGTCATAATGACCAAAATCGTAATTATTGGCGGCGTCGCTGGTGGCGCCTCTGCCGCCGCTCGCGCCCGTCGCTTAAGTGAACAAGCCGAAATTATCATGTTCGAACGTGGCCCGTACGTCTCGTTCGCTAATTGTGGTTTGCCTTATCATATCGGCGGAGATATTACCGATCGCAGTAAACTCTTGCTGCAAACCCCAGACAGTTTTCGCGCCCGCTTTAATGTGGATGTGCGCATCAACAGCACAGTCATTGCGATCAACCGCGAGGCCAAAACAGTTACCGTCACCCGTGCCGATGGCAGCGATTATCAAGAAAGTTACGACAAATTACTGTTAAGCCCAGGTGCGGCCCCCATCATGCCGCCCATCCCTGGCCTAGATAATCCGCTGACCCACTCGCTCCGCAATATTCCAGACATGGATGCGATTTTGCATACCATTGATATGAATAACCCCAGCCATGCGACTGTCGTTGGCGGGGGCTTTATTGGCCTTGAGATGATGGAAGCGCTGCATCAACGCGGGATTAAAACCACCCTATTGGAGATGGCCGATCAGGTCATGACGCCGGTTGACCGAGAAATGGCGGGATTTGTTCATCAAACCATTCGCGATAAAGGAGTGGATTTACGCCTAGGCACAGCGCTGGAGTCCGCCGAGTTTATTCCCACCACGCATGTCGCCAGTGATGATGCCGGCGAGCCGAGTGAGCCGCAACACCTAGAAGGCGCTTTACGTCTGACACTTAACAATGGCGACAAACTGGATACCGAGCTTTTGATCATGGCGGTTGGCGTTAAGCCCGAAGTCACGCTGGCGCAACAAGCGGGGCTTGCCATTGGTGAAAAAGGCGGCATTGGGGTCAACAGTACTCTGCAGACCCAAGATCCCGATATTTACGNGAGCGTTTGATCAGGGAGGTTGGCGTTAAGCCCGAAGTCAAGCTGGCGCAACAAGCGGGGCTTGCCATTGGTGAAAAAGGCGGCATTGGGGTCAACAGTACTCTGCAGACCCAAGATCCCGATATTTACGCGGTCGGCGATGCAGTCGAAGAAATCGACTTTGTGACCCATAAGCCAACGTTAGTGCCACTAGCGGGTCCGGCGAACCGTCAAGGACGCATGGCCGCTGACAACATGCTAGGCAGCACTGAACATTATCTTGGCACCCAAGGCACCGCCATCTGCAAAGTATTCGATCTCGCCATCGCCTCGGTGGGCCAAAACGAGAAACAACTTAAGCACGCTGACATCAACTATCAAAAAGTCTATGTTCACGCCGCCAGTCATGCCGGTTATTATCCCGGTGCGGAAATCGTCTCATTTAAGCTGCTGTTTGCCCCTGATACCGGCGCGATTTTAGGCGCACAAGCGGTGGGTAAAGACGGCATTGATAAGCGCATTGATGTAATGGCCGTGGCACAACGTGCTGGCATGACCGTTGAGCAGCTACAACATCTAGAACTCACCTACGCACCGCCTTACGGAAGTGCCAAAGATGTGATTAACCAAGCGGCCTTTGTGGCCACCAATATCCTCAAAGGTGACGCGACGCCAATCCACTTTGATGAGGTAGACAATCTGGCCGACGATCAAGTGTTACTTGATGTGCGCAATGCGCCCGAGCGAGAAAACGGTCAGCTTATTGAAGGTGATGTGCATATTCCGGTCGACGAGCTGCGCGGACGCATCAATGAGCTGCCAAAAGACAAAGAAATTGTGGTGTACTGCCAAGTCGGTCTGCGCGGCAACGTCGCCTACCGCCAGCTAGTCAACAATGGCTTTAAAGCCCGCAACTTGATTGGTGGCTATCGCACCTACAAATTCGCCACAGCGTAGTGCGAACACTGTATTCAAATTCAACTGGGTGACCCCACATGGGTCACCTTTTTTATGCTGGCGGGAAGGTGTTCTACGAAAACAACCCCGACGACAAATACCGATCACCGCGATCGCAAATAATGGCTACCAAAAAGTCTGCTAGCGCAAAGCGACCATCGCCAAAAGCAGCGTCTTCCACTTTCTCTCCGCCCTTTAGTTGATAAATAAGTTAATATGGACAATTGTTTTTAACACAGATGTAACTTGTGGAGAGTGAAGAATGAAACGAACATCCATCTATGGGCTATTTCGAGCCTTTATTGTGACATGCTTACTCGCACTACCCACCACCGTAAGTGCCAATGTGGTCAAGCTTACCAGTGGCGAGTGGCAACCCTATATTTCAAAATCGCTTAAAGAAGGCGGGTTTGTGACCCAATTAGTTAAAGAAGCGTTTGAGTCTCAAGGTTATACCGTTGAGTTTGTGTATATGCCTTGGAAGCGCAGCTTTGAGGAAGCCAAATCTGGCCTCTACGATGGGTCGATTGTATGGAGTAAAACCGACGAACGTGAAGAGCACTTCTTTTATTCACACCCAATTGTTGTACTGAAGGACGCCATTTTTCAACGTAAAGACAAACCTATTCGCTGGTCGTCGCGCAACGACCTGACCCAATATACGATAGGCGGTGTACTTGGTTACTCATATGGACTCGAAGATCTGGAGTCTGACAACGGATGGAAAATTCGCAGAGTTTCTTCTCCGGAAAGTAACTACCAGAAGCTCGCTGCCGGCAGATTGGACGGTGTGTTAGAGGATCTAAATGTGGGTAAACAGACCATTAATGAAATGGAGCTGGGAGGGCAACTCGAGCCTGCAGAGCAGATTTTGTCAGAGCGCGAATACCACGTGATTATTTCTAAGGCTTCGCCTCGAGCGCAAGAGCTTTTTGAGGTACTCAACAAAGGGCTTAAACAATTGGTCGATGAGGGTAAGGCCGACCAATACCTCGAAGCAACGCTTAGAGGTGAATACCAGTAAACGCTGCGCCAAGCACCTGTCTTATAGACTCTCTTCTTTGTCTTAGTTTTTGGGGAGAGCAAACGTGCCAACAGCATGTGCAACAGGTGCTGATTCTCCTTCCGAGCGGATAACGACATCGCCCACCACTGAGGTTTTACCCACCTTTAATAGCGTACATTCTGCAGTTAACGCCGCTTCCGCCTTTGGCTTTTGCAGAAAACTCATGTTTAGGTTTGTCGTGACCGCCATCTCTTCAATCCCCAATGTCCCAAATATTGCGGCATACAAAGCAGCATCGGCCAGTGTCATCATAAATGGTCCCGATACCGTACCCCCCGGACGCAGATCCTGTTGCGTCACGACTCGTCGTAGTAATGCGTATTGATTTTCAACCTGCTCAATCATCAAGTTTGAGCCTTTAAACTGGGCATCAAAGAACGCTTGAATCTCTTCTTTCGTTACCATGTCCTTATGGTGCTTCATAGCTTTTTTACCTTTCGCGATGATGGCCATAAAATATAAAAGGCCACACATAATCTGTCTGGCCTTTTATTTCTTTTCTATGCAGTCTTAAGCGACCTATAGAGATAACTTAATCAAACAGTTACTGATAGTCGTTAATGCGCCACATATAGATTTGATCACCGTTGATAAGGCGTTTAAGCAAATCAATATTATCCGCTGATCCTTGATAGTTAAACGTAAACTTATTGTAAGGTAGTTCATCGCCATAAAAAGCATATGGAGATAGGATCAGGGTATTGGCTTCGACAATGAAATCATGCGTAACCTTTCCTTCCAAGTAGTTTTTATTACCGTTAAAAACATACCCGCTTGGAGGTAAACAACGCACTGCATTTACCGTGTACGTACCCGGCTCAAGGCCATCAAACAATACGAACTTTTTGTCTTCCTCTGGAACAAAAGAGAGAGTAATAGGCTTTTCCAGATCTGGGTGATACCGTATAAAACTAGTCGCGTACAGGCCACATCTCAGGCTCGGGTAGTATAGGTGGTGTGCTATCCATATAGGTCAGGAAGTTTTCCCACATCTCATAGGTTCTGGCTTGTGTCAACTTCGTTTGACAACTTATCGACATCACACCTCTAATTGACCCCTCTCGCCATTGAGTATAGATAGCGTCACAATGTGATGACATATATTTATACCAATTTTTCTGCGCCGTCTTAATTGCGGCGACAAGCTCTGGATCATAGCTATTGTGCTCCAAACTCGTTGATAAATATTTATCTAGTGTTTGCTTTGCCTCTGAAAGCTCTAAAGACGCACAATAATTAATATCCTGTGTTGAAACCGCCTTATCACAATCAACGTGCTCATCACTACCAACAGCACACAGTGGTATAGTCAAAAACAAAAATCCAACTATCTTCCACATTGTCTGACTCCAAATAAAAAAGGTTAACAGTGCACCATCACCCTGCCGCACCATCAGCACGCGCTTTGACTAACATCGGGCCAAAACACATTACAAACCAGCCATAGCTTATCGTCCACAGAAGTGCAGAGGCGGAAACAAGTGCTAATGAATAGCTTGGCCATAACCATATACCAAAGACGCGCACCAATGCGGACATGAACAGCATACAAAACAACCAAGCAAACATAGGGCCTTGATAAACATTACGGCCTGTATGTCCCAGTGTCACGCGTGTAATCATCGCTAAGATAACGCCACCTAAAGCACCAATAGCAAATAAATGCCAGATTAATTGCGACGCCCAAGGATCAGTGACTACAGCTTTTAATAGTAAACCAAGCGGCAGAAAGAGATAGAACACATGAAGAGAAAACAACATAGGTTCTGAATACGCCTTCCAACCTTGCCAACTGAGCAACCGAAAGCCCTGCGCGATACCCATTAAGAGCAATAAGCCACGTGCGATGGTATTGTCAGTTCCTAAGGCTAGCGTGACACTAATTAACAACAGAAATGATATATTGATGACGCGCTCTAACCATTCAGGCACACTTGGTATCTCTACACTCAGTTTCTTTTCCGTGAAAAACGGTATTACCCGCCCTCCCATCACGCTAATAAGCATCATGTACCAAAGCAAGGTACTATGCCAAACTTGGTTTATCGGCAAGGAAACGTATCCTAGTAACACTCCGTAAGATAGCGTATTCAGTGCCGCCGCCATCGCTAGAATAGGTATGAATAAATAGTTGCGCTGACGCTTAGTTACAACAACTCGATGTCCTACAGACCATGTTATACAAACAATAAATAGCGTATCCAGCGCCAAGCTAGACCAAATGGGGACGTCCACCCAAAAGCTCAGTCGAGCGGCAAGCCAAAGCATAAATACAACAAAAAGCTTTAACCCACGCGTTCCCGGAACTCCAGTCCAGTTTTGCACCGCCGTCATGAGAAAACCACCGACTATGGCCATCGCAAAGCCAAATAGCATTTCGTGAGCGTGCCACCATAGTGAGGGTACCGTCAGTGAAAATGTATTTGGGTGAACATAAAGACCCGCCCAAATGACAATAACGACACAGGAATAAAGTGCTCCAAAGAGAAAAAATGGTCTAAACCCAAGACGCACGACAGGCGGGATTTTATCTTCTTTTTGTTTGTCGGTGACATTCAACAACATTACCAGTGTGCTCCACAAAACAACGATGTTGCCACCCTAGCACAACAGAATGCTTTTCGATTGATATTGAGCAACTTTGAACTCAATTAATGTGCCACAAAAAATAAGGTTATTAAGACAAACATCCCTGTTCGCGCATTAACCTAGCACTTCCCTTTCTTCGCTTGCCCAGGTGGGCAGAACTTACCTTCTGATTGGCTCGATTCTTTGGTACTCACTTTTACTTCAACATCATCGACTTCGCCCTCAACACGGGTTAACTGACAGCCAGAAAGTACAAGCGCGGTGCATAACATAATCGCTAACGTCTTCATTGCCTATCCTTATTGATACCAAACTCTTTAATCATAACAGAGACGAGATTACTGACACTCGTCGACAACCTAGGTTCCTTAAAGCCTATAGAAACACTGTGTGCAACTAGCGCGCATCCGGAAAAACAATCAGGCCTAAGCTTTCAAGTAGCTGAGATTGTTGCCAATCGGCTATTTTCACGCCCGACAGATCCACTTTGCGTGGATCTAGGCCATCAATCTCAGCGTGACATAAATTCGCACCCTGTACACTAAACTGCCCCCATACATCGGACGAGAAAACACCGCCACTCAGATCAGCTTCTTTTAATGACGCACTGAGGAGGTTGGTTTCAATCCAACGGTTTTCAAACAGTTCGCACTTTTCTAAGCACGCTTGCGCAAGGTTGGCATAAGACAAGTTACAGCCGGTGATAAACGCTGAGCAAAAGTACACACGATGGCTGACTTGATTGGCAAAGTTTGCGCGGGAAAAGTTCGCGCCCTTCAGATCGCATTCTCTCATCTCAATACCGTAACAATTGGCAAAACTAAAATTGGCCATCGCCAATAGGCATTGCTGAAAACTGGCATCACGAAGGTTAGCAGCGATAAAGTGGCACCCTTCGATATCACCCTGTTCGATAAATTTGCAACGCTTGAACGTCACATCGCGAAGGTTAGCGCGGGTAAAGTCACAGCGGATAAAGGTACAGTCTTTAAATTCGAGCTCACTGAGATCTTGGTGAGAAAAGTTCTCTTGATGAAATGTCTGGTTATGTGTCTTCATATCATTCCCTCAATCAATGCGCCGCTAGGCTAACAACATAACCCTTTGAAATCACGAAAATAAAACCTTTCACAATCAGAACCTTACAACCCCCTAATTTTGCCGATTTAAAGGGCTAAACTAGCCTCAGAGAAAGCGTAAGAGGCACAGTTAGAACACGGCAACGATAAAAAAAGTTTTTCGCCTTACAGACCAGCTGACGAAGATAAAACCTGCTCCACAAACCTCGCTTTTCTTTCCCGATAGTCATCTTGTTCAAACCCTTCACAGGCGCGTTTAAGCGCATTGTAGGTGTGAACCAGTTGTGGGTTAGCGCGCAGCGTGTCTCGAAAGGTCAGAAAATCTTCGAACTCAGAGCCATTGGCCACCACTTGCAACGCAACACCGTCACCCTGTTTGGATTCCAACATACACAGCTCGGGAGTCCGTAACGTATCTCGCTTTACTTGAAAACCCAACTCAACTAGCCGCGCCACAGCCTCTTCATGCTGTAAGGCAGGTACACCAACAAAAATATCGAGATCGCCTTTCGATATTGCTGAAGGGATCGACGACGCGCCAATGTGCTCGACTCGCGCTTCAGGAAGTTGGTGTTGAAAAGCCACTCGCCATTGATTGAATAATCGCTCGCAAGCAGGTTGGTATTGGTCGGCAGCATAAAACTTCATCATGTCAGTGTTCGATATCCTTTTCGAAAACGCATCATGCCGCGGAGGGCCAGCGTACTCTTTGCCGTGAACGTCTAGCCCTCTCGGACTACGAAATTTTTAATATATTGATAAAGCGAGCTTTTGTCACCAAACCCGCTAACTGAACAAATCAACGGGTCGCATCAAAGACGATCTCCCCTTGTAACAGGGTCATCAAAACTGACGTCTCTGGCACCTGCGTAATGGGCATGAGGGTAATGTCATCACTGAGTATCACCAAGTCTGCGGACTTACCCACCGCAATAGAACCTGTGAGAGCCTCAAGTCCCAAGCTTTTCGCGGCATTAATGGTGTACGCATCAATGGCAGCGTGAATATCAGGCAGCCCTGTCGCATCCATAATGAGGCTGTTAGCGATGCCCACTAGCGGATTAATACTATGCACATTCCAATCGCTGCTTAACGTCACATTGGCGCCCGTTTTAAAAAGAGCATTCACGTTCATCAATGCTTTCGCTCGCTTGAGCCCCAAAAAATATTCGGCCCACTGATGATCATGCGCGGCGACATAATCAGAGCCTACTTGAAAATCAGCTGTCACACTCAGCTGGCTAAACCGAGGTAGATCGCTGGGATCAACCAACTCGACATGCGTTAATGTGTAAGGATGGCGACTGCCTTGGCGGCGCACGGATTCAATCGCATTGAGCGAAGCATGCACTGCTGCGTCTCCAATCGCATGAATGTGTGCGCCGTAGCCTATTTGCCGCAATGCACCTAACCAGTCGGCCATAGCTTGCGGCGGGATATAGTGAAGGCCGTTAGGGTAAGCGGACAGGTAGGTGTTTAAATAGGGAGCCAGCATTTTCGCCGTGCCATTAATGATAATGCCATCACTGTACATTTTCACTTGATCCACCCACAACAAACGCTGTGGATCGCTGGATTGAATGCCTTTTAAGAACGCAAGCTGAGCTGACATCGGCTCTTGCGGGTAAATCCAAGGACGGAGGGACACGCGCGCGGTGAGGTCGCCATTTTGCTCGGCTTGCTGCCACACCTCAAACCAACCACGTTTCCAGTAAAGACGGCCATCGCCAATCGTGGTGATCCCATGCGCGGCGGCGGCATCCAAACCTGCGAGTAAACCAAGGTAGCTTTGTTCAAACTTTTCCTCGAGTTGGTTCCACGCAAGTTCCATGACGATGTCACCAGCATTATCGAGCAAAATACCATTGAGCTCGCCTGTTTTTTCATCTTTTAAAATCACCCCTCCTTGTGGGTTCGGCGACTGCTTATCAATGCCCGCCAGCGCTAATGCCGACGAATTCACCCACATGGAGTGCGACGTTTGCTCCATCAGAACAACCGGCCGTTTAGGAAAAATACTATCGATCACCTCTAATGGCGTGTGCGCTTGGCCCGCAGCGAGGATTGCATCCAATGAAAATCCATACCCCATCAGCCAGCCGTCCGACTGTGCTTGTTGACGGCAATAAGTCAGGTAGGGGATCTGTTCCATTAGGCCCGCATCTAGACTGAGCTCGCAATTTCCCCCAGCAGATGATGCCGCTTCAAAGACATGATTGTGATTATCGATAAAGCCGGGCATCACAAATGCTTGTTCCACATCCAGCCAGACAGTATCAGGAGAGCGGTAGGTGCGGACCGCCTCCCCCTTTCCAATAAAGACTATCTTACCGTCATCGACGACGATGCTGTCGGCCTCATCGAGGTCATAAATCGTTGCATTGCTGATAATCAGATCTGCGGATTGCGCGGCAGCGCCGCCAGCGGCCAGAAAACAACATAACGGCAGAACAAAGCGTGCAAACCTGTTTATTAATTCATCCATGAGGGGGTGCTATCCACGAATATGGGCCAGTACACTCAGTATAGGTGTTTTCATTTACAATCCTTGTTCAGCTCATCATATCCTTTACCCATTGTTGCCAAAGCCAAGAAAAAACCCGCCGACAGATTTTGCGTCGTGCTACTGTAAGGTTCGTGCTAGACTCCACGCCATTCAGTGTGTCTGGGCGGTAACACAGTCACACGCTTCTTGTTTGTTGAGTCTGTTATGCCATTTAAAAAACTAGGGTTAAGCGCCCCGCTTTGCCAAGCTATTGCCCAACGCGGCTTTACCACGCCAACGTCTATTCAAGCGAAAGCGATTCCGATCATCCAACAAGGGCATGATCTGATTGCTGCGGCACAAACGGGCACCGGGAAAACCTCGAGTTTTATCTGGCCTATCATCGATAAATTATCTGCCGATGAAGCTGGGCGCAAAAAGCGCGCTCGCGCACTCGTCATCGCCCCCACTCGTGAACTCGCTCTGCAAGTGGCTGAGAGCGCACGTCAAGACAGCCAGTTTACGGAGCTAAAAACCTTGGCGATGGTTGGCGGCATGGACGAGCAAGCACAAAAGCAAGCCTTGATCGACGGCGTCGACATTTTGGTCGCCACCCCGGGACGTCTACGAGATCTACTCAGCCAACGTGCCGTCTATTTAGATGAAGTAGAAGTGCTGGTTCTCGACGAAGCGGATCGCATGCTGGATATGGGCTTTATTGATGCGATTCAGAATATTCTAGATCGATTGCCGGCAAGCACGCAGTGCTTACTGTTTTCGGCCACGCTGTCTAATAAAGTGCGCGATCTAGCCAAAGCCACCATTGGCGATGAAGGCAAAGAAATTAGCATTGCCGCACGAGATGCCTCGAAAGACAACATTACTCAGTGGTGTATTCCAGTCGATAAAGATAAGAAATCCGCACTACTTAGCCATTTAATTAAAGAGAATGGCTGGACGCAAGCGTTGATTTTTATCGAAACCAAACATGGCGCCGCCAAACTCGCTACCCAGTTGGAAAAACGGGGCATTGCCGCTGAAGCGTTTCACAGTGGACGCAGCCAAGCCGTGCGGACCCAATTGCTAGAAGACTTTAAAGACGGTGACATCCAATTTTTAATTGCCACCGGCGTCGCCGCGCGTGGCATTGATATTGAGTCGCTTGAGCGCGTGATCAATTACGATCTACCCTTCCCGGCCGACGAGTACGTCCACCGAATTGGCCGTACCGGTCGCGCAAGTGCTCAAGGCGAAGCGATTTCATTGGTCTCAAAAGATAACACCAAAAATTTGCGCATGATTGAAGCACGTCTCGGGCACCCACTTGAACGTCACATTATCGAAGGCTTTGAGCCCAAAAAGCCGGTGCCGCTGACTGCACCAAGATAGAGTCATAGAATAATTAACACTAGTATCCAAACGC